>NZ_PJBK01000033.1:0-88079 GCF_002836155.1 Pseudoalteromonas sp. GutCa3
TTGGTAATTCAATCTCAGGCACTAGCCCTGACTTTGTTTCTTTATTTAACTTAAATGAAGCCGATAATAACTGTATAGAAGAGACTATTTCAAACGGATCAAAAATGCCGTTTGAAGCTATCTACACAGATGGTTATGGCAACAAACAATACTTTTCAATTACACTCAGTAGTATTTTTGATGTCTACAATAACCGTTATCAGGTAGCGGCTATTTTAAGAAATATTAGTTCATTAAAAAATACTCAATCAGAGCTTGAAGGCTTAAACAGTACTTTAGAGCTAAAAGTCTCACAAAGAACTGTTGAGCTAGAGCGAGCAATTGATCAAGCATTAGCAGCGAGCCAAGCAAAAAGTGACTTTGTAGCAAATATATCTCACGAAATACGCACACCGATGAATGGCGTTTTGGGTATGCTTGAAATGCTCAAAGAAGATGGCTTAAGTGAACAACAATACCATTACTTAAAATTAGCTAATAGTAGTGCTAACTCTCTGATGAATTTGATTAACGATATTCTCGATTTTTCTAAAATTGAAGCGGGTAAGCTTGATATTGATAATCATACATTTGATGTTGTTACAGTATGTAGCGATATGATTAGCTCTTTAGCGTTACAGGGCCAGCGCAAAGGTCTTGAAGTATTCTTAGATACAAAAGATGTAGTAGATAGAATGGTTATTGGCGACAGCCATCGACTAAAACAAATTTTAATTAACTTAGTTAATAATGCATTTAAATTTACCCACCGAGGCGAAGTAAGTTTAACTGTCGGCTCTAAGTACATTACCGACTCAAAGTTATTAATGAGCTTTACAATAAAAGACACGGGTATTGGTATAGCGCCAGAGAACATAGACAAACTATTTGAAGTGTTTACACAAGAAGATTCAAGTACAACCCGTCATTTTGGTGGTACAGGCTTAGGCTTATCTATATGTAAAAAACTTGCTCAGTTAATGGGTGGTAATATTACGGTTATAAGTGAAAAGGGTGCTGGTAGTACCTTTACCGCAACAGTTGAGCTACATGTAGCACAAGAGAAAAAACTAAACACAGGTATTGAACTTGCTACAAGTATTAACGTAGCGGCATTAATAGCGCGCGATAACGTTTATAAAAACGTGTGCGATTTATTGCTACTAACCTGTAAAGTAAATGCAGAAAACATTGTAAGACTCGACTACTTTAGTGAGCATAAAGAGTTTGAAGCTGACTTATTATTGATTGACGATGAGCATCCTCAAATTGATGCGTTAATTGATTACTGTAAGCAGTTTAATAAAAAGTACGTCTTAATTTTACGCGACATGGTGACCGATAAACCAACTAAAATGGTGTTACCTGAAGGTAGCCATATTTTAAATAAACCGCTTACCCAAGATCAATTCAGCTATAAGTTAGCCAGCTTATTTGGTGCTAGTAATGACTGTATTATAGCGCCACCCAAGGGCTTAACAGAAGAACAAGTAGAGCCTGACCTTTCTGCTTATCATATATTATTAGTAGACGATAATATGATAAACATTGAAGTAGCTAAGGCGATTTTAAAACGTACTAAAGTAAAAATCACCTGTGCATCAGATGGCGTAGAAGCATTAGAAGCATTGAGAGAAAACACAGAACAATCCTTTGATGTAATTTTAATGGACTGCCAAATGCCTAATCTAAATGGGTACGATACAACAAGTGAAATCAGAAATAGTAAAGCCGGAGTCGATTACACACACATTCCTATTATTGCTATGACAGCAAGCGCGATGGAAGGTGATAGAGAGCGTTGTTTAACTGCAGGCATGAACGACTATATTACTAAACCAATCAAGCCAAGAACGCTAAAAGATAAGTTAATCACCTGGCTAAGTTAATAGTTATTAATTGAGAATCAGCTGCTTATGCAGCTGATTTTTTTGGTTTAGCATTTGTTGATATATTTAACTTTGTTATGTCGGTGCTATCGAGTACGGATTGTGTGTCTGACCAATGTAGTAATTCAATTTTTCCATCTTGCTGCTCTACCAGCGCTGTACAGCTCTCAATCCAATCTCCATCGTTACAATACATAATTCCGTCATCAATTTTTATTTTGGGATGATGAATGTGTCCACAAATAATACCGTCTACGTTTTGCTTTTTAGCTTCATGAATTGCGGCATCTTCGAAGGCTTTAATTGCTTCACGTGCTTTGTGTACGCGAGCTTTTATCCATGATGCAAGCGAGTAGTAATTACCACCAAATAGCTTTCGAATACGATTGGTCCAGCGGTTTAAAAATAATAAAAAGTCGTATCCTGCATCGCCCGCGATACTAATAAGTTTGTTATAGCGTGTCGCGGAATCAAAATCATCACCGTGTACGAGTAAAAAACGTTTATTAGCTTTAGTGGTGTGAATAAACTGCTGGTGGATTTCAATACCAAATAACGTTTGATTTATATAGTTCCTAAACGTTTCGTCATGATTACCGGGTATATAAATGATGCGTGTACCATTAACTGCTTTTTGTTGTATACAGCTCAATACTTGATAATGCGAAGGGTGCCAATAAAACTGTCTTTTCATCGACCATAAATCAATAATATCACCCACTAAATAAAGTGTGTCGGATTCTACCGAGTTTAAAAAATTGAGCAAATAATCGGCTTTACAGTCTTTGTAACCTAAATGAACATCTGATATCCAAATAGTAGGGTAGTGTTGTTTCTTACGCTGTTGATTGTTTGTCATGCCCGTTATCCATAGTGTAATAATTAACACTGTAGATAAACCCAATGACACTTATGAGACACTTTAGCGAAGTCTCTATGACAATTTATACAAAGTCATGAAATTAAAATATTTATATAGAGCTAGGGCGTGTTGACCTTTCGTGATTGATTTTACAGCAGACTGTTTGGTTTTTAGGCATGGAAGATCATATGTAGCGTGGTTATTCCCCATAAATAGGCGATAACGCAGTATAAATGCCAAACATGCGCTGCCCTTTGAGTTCTTATAGGGACTATTAGCTCTTTGTTGCCTACATAGATGTCGGTAAGGGGCGTAAGCAGGACGCGGAAGCTTTGCTCGGCTTTACTTATTCTTACATGGATGTAAGTCAGTAGAATAACGCAGGAGCAATTATCGAGTCTACTAGGTTGCAAACTTCGAGCTGCGATTAAATCGTCCCTAGATTGAACAAATTTCAACCCACGAGATCAACACGCCTTAGGAAAGGTGAGTTGATGATCAGCTACCATTACGCATTGCTATTAATTGCGCATAAAAAAGGCCGCATTTTAAATGCGGCCTTATAGTCTGTTCTAAGCGTGGGTGTTATTAACCTTTAACGGCTGCTTTAATTGCATCAATTGCTGTATCGATATCAATCATTAGCTTTTCACCTGTACGGCGGTTTTTAAGCTCAACTTTATTCTCGTCAAGGTTACGCTCACCAATTACTAGCGTAAATGGCACACCAATTAGCTCCATGTCATTAAACATAACGCCAGGGCGCTCTTTACGATCATCAAATAACACATCAAGACCTGCATCTTTTAAACCTTGGTAAAGGTTATTTGCAATATCAGGAATACGATGCGATTTGTGCATGTTCATTGGAACAATTGCTAAATCGAATGGCGCGATTGATTTTGGCCAAATGATCCCGTATTGATCGTTGTTCTGCTCAATAGCAGCGGCAACAATACGTGAAACACCAATACCGTAACAACCCATAGTCATGGTTTGGTTTTTACCACCTTCGTTTAATACACCCGCTTTCATCGCTTCTGAGTATTTAGTGCCAAGTTGGAAAATATGACCTACCTCAATACCACGTTTAATTTGTAAAACGCCTTGGCCACATGGGCTCATATCGCCTTCAACAATATTACGAATATCAGCAACTTCGTAATCAGTTACGTCACGATCCCAGTTAATACCGCTGTAATGCTCATCGTCTTTATTTGCACCGGCAACAAAATCAGCAAGTATGTTAGCTGTTCTATCAACAATAATAGGCATAGATAAGCCGACAGGGCCTAATGAGCCAGGTTTTGCGCCAATAGCAGCAACAATATCTGTCTCTGTTGCCATTTCAAGCGGAGAGTCTACTAATGGGTGCTTTTCAGCTTTTAGTTCATTTAATTCGTGATCGCCACGCAGTACTAGGGCTACTAAACCGCGTACTTCGTTTTCATCAGGCGTACCATAAACAATTAACGTTTTAACACCGCGATGTGGCTTAACACCGTAGTGTTTTTTAAGCTCGTTAATCGTTTTAGCATCAGGCGTTGGAAACGCTTTAAGCTCTTTTGATGCTTCAGGGCGAGGCTCGCTTGGTGCCAGTGCTTCTGCTTTTTCAATATTAGCGGCGTAATCACTGCCGTCACTAAATGCAATTGCATCTTCGCCCGACTCAGCAAGTACATGAAACTCGTGCGATACGCTACCACCAATAGAGCCTGTATCGGCTATAACAGGGCGGTAATCAAGGCCTAAACGCTCAAAAATATTACAATATGCTTTGTGCATCGCTTGATAAGTCGCATCTAAACACTCTTCACTTAAGTGAAAAGAGTAGGCATCTTTCATTGTAAATTCACGAGCACGCATTACACCAAAACGAGGACGACGTTCGTCGCGTACTTTAGTTTGTACTTGGTATAAAGTAACTGGTAATTGCTTGTAGCTGCTTATTTCTTTACGTACGAAATCAGTTATTACTTCTTCGTGTGTTGGACCAAGTGCAAACGTACGGTTATGACGGTCTGTAAAGCGCATAAGCTCAGGACCAAATTCATTCCAACGGCCAGACTCTTCCCACAAATCAGCCGGTTGAATAACAGGCATTAGCATTTCAATTGCACCCGCTTTGTCCATCTCTTCACGTACAATGTTTTCTACTTTACGTAGCACGCGTAAACCAGAGGGTAACCAAGTGTATAAACCCGAAGCGACGCGGCGGATCATACCGGCTCTAAGCATTAACTGATGCGATACGATTTCAGCATCTGATGGCGTTTCTTTAAGTGTTGCGAGTATATATTGGCTTGTACGCATGTTTTTTCCGAAATAGAGTAATTATATTCTTTTAATAGAGCTTAAGTTTACCAGCGGATGCTTTTACACTAAAGCGCTAACTGAGTTATTTAGTTTTTTTCTATACTTGTAACTACGTTATGTTCGCCATTGACTTGCCAGCAAATATTATAATTATACAAAGTCATGCCATAGCTCTGCTCGCCGTCTTTTTGTTTTTTATATGCAGGGCGGGGATCTTGTTTTAAAACATTGGCAATAAAATCATGTAAATCTGGGTATTGTGTTTGCGCATTAACAAACTCAATTGCTTGAGGGCTAAATTCAACCGTCATTTGTGTTTCTGGGCGCGTGTCAGCAAAGCCAGCACTTGCATCCGGCATAGAGTCTGAGTACGGCAAATACGGTTTTATGTCAATAATCGGTGTGCCATCAAGTAAATCAATACCAGCGAGTAATAAGCTAAGTTGTCCGTTTTTATATTCAATACCTTCAAGTTTTACGGCGCTCATTCCAATTGCGTTTGGTCTGAATGTAGCGCGGGTCGCAAATACACCTTTTCGCTCATTGCCACCCAAACGAGGCGGGCGCACCATGGCAGAATAACCTTTATCAGCTGTTTCATGAAAACGAAATAACAACCAAATATGAGTAAATTCATCTAAACCACGTACAAACTCTTCGCGATTAAAATCGGGGGCAAATATAAGCTTTGCTTTAGCTTGTGGCACTAAACGTGGTTGCCTAGGTATAGCAAACTTTTGTTTATAAGGAGATTGAATGTGGCCAATAGCCGAAATGGTATAATCGCTCATAGTACTCGGGTACAAATAAAATAGAGCGCTATTCTACCCGCATTTAGCATTTATGGCATTAATGTAAGCAAGTTTATTGCGTATACAATTTTATTAAAAATATGATTATTCTACTGCATTAAATAGCGCACTTACTTTGTTAGGAATTATTCATAGCTGACTGCATGGATGCAGGAGGTAGAGCAATGCAGGGAGCAATTTGTGATAACAACTATATATTATAATTTTGCCTTGTTATTGCGCTATTTTCTTAGTGCTATAATAGAATACTTATTTAATGCACTTGGCATTATAGACCACACGGTTTAAAGTTATTTATTAGACTGATTGGTTTATATTAATATATTTAAAGAGGGCCTAAAACAAAAAAGGTAAGCCCTAAGGCTTACCTTTTATACATGCTAAAAACTAATTAAAACATGTATTGAACTGATACAGACGCTACATCCATATCTGGGTCAATATCGTCATCAAGTTTATAGCGTTCGTACTCTAAACGAAACTGTACATTTGTTGTAAGCGCGTATTCAATACCAGCGCCGTAAAATGCATCACCACCATCTGTAGACGCTGATACGCCACCTACTGGTAAATCTTGTGTGTAATCTGCATCCCATTCAAGCCAACCGCCTTTTGCATACACAGAAAAGCTTTCTGTTATAGGGTAGCCCAAACGTGCGGCAAGCGATACGCCATCAATTTCAGCTTTGCTGTCTATATCACTTACTTCATCAAAGTTTTGATAAGCAAGCTCTAAGCTTAAGTACTCATTAAATTGTGCACCAACGTAACCCTTAAGCATTTGTGCATCGTCGTCAAAGTCAGTGTCGTTGTCACTGTCTTCAAATTCAAAAGAATATTGACCGTAACCGATACCAGTATAAATACGTGGAGAATCGAAATCAGAAATGTCAGCGTGTGCTGCAGAGTTAAAACCCAGTGTTGCTAGTGCAATAGCTGAAAGAGAAAGTGTTTTAATCATTGAATAGCTCCTTTACAAAAAATAATCAAATGCTTGATTTCATTAATCAAACTTCAATTATCTACTTGCAGCGAGCGTGCCAATATTAAAATGAATTAAAAACACGCCTTAATTAATTCTTTTGTATTGGTTTTTACGGTATTTAGCGTGTTTTATAATCAAAGTGAACTTTTGTGTAATTGAGTACTCTAAAATAAGTTGTATGTTTTACAAAGTATAATGAGTTTTTTACATAGCCTGAATTATTTAAACTAGTAATTACACTGTATGAAGCAAGTTTTCTGTTTCAATTGCTATTTCTTTCATTTTTATAGCGTAATTTTCTAATTTAATATCTTCTTCTGTTACAGCTTTAAACGAAGGCACTTCTATAGGGTAGCCCGTTTCATCCATTGCAATAAAGCTGATAACACAATGATTTGTTTCAACCATATTTTGTGTTTTTGGATCGCCACAACGCACTTGTATAAATATTTGCATGCTACTTCTACCCGTATGGGCAATTTTAGCTTCTACTTCGACTATTTGACCCACTAAAATTGGGCGTCTAAATTTAACACCCGCAACCGAAACCGTTACGCAGTAGTGACCACTCCAACCCGCAGCACATGCATAGCCTGCTTGGTCAATCCATTTCATGACGGCCCCACCATGAACTTTACCACCAAAATTAACATCGGTAGGCTCTGCTAAAAAACGAAAAACAACTTTTGACGACGGCATAGATAACACTCTTATTATTAAAACTACTATTAGCATAACGTAAAAAAGGGGCCGAAGCCCCTGCAATTTAGGATATGTTTATAATTTATATGTAAAAAAAGTGACTATATGTGTATATAACGCATAATTTAGTTACATATTTGGGTAGTTTGGCCCACCAGCACCTTCTGGAGTTACCCAGGTAATGTTTTGGCTTGGGTCTTTAATATCGCAGGTTTTACAATGCACACAGTTTTGAGCGTTAATAACAAACTCTTTATTGCCTGCTATTTCTTGTACTTCGTAAACGCCAGCAGGGCAATAACGCTGTGCAGGTTCATCAAATTTCACTAGGTTCACGTTAATAGGAATTGACGCATCTTTGAGCTTTAAATGACACGGCTGTGATTCTTCGTGGTTAGTATTTGATAAAAACACACTTGAGAGTTTATCAAAGCTAAGGTGTCCATCTGGCTTTGGGTACGCTATTTTGTCAGCGGCGTTAGCATCAACAAGGGTAGAGTGATCGGGCGTATTATCTTTAAATGTAAACGGTAAACCGCCATTGAAAATATTTTGATCAAGCGTGTTATACGCACCACCTACAAACTTACCGAGCTTGTGCATTGCAGGGCCAAAGTTACGAGATTGATATAACTCTTTATATGCCCACGATTGCTCAAACGCAGTTTGATAATGAGTTAAATCGGTATTTGCCAACTCATTTTGCAATGCTTCAAAAATAACTTCAGCGGCAACCATTCCCGATTTCATTGCAGTGTGATTACCTTTAATTTTTGCAAAATTAAGTGTGCCTGCATCGCACCCTACAAGTAAGCCACCTGCAAAATGCATTTTTGGTAATGAATGTAAACCGCCCTTAGCAATAGCACGCGCACCGTAAGCAATGCGTTCTGCGCCTTCAAGTACGTTTTTAAATACTGGATGGTGCTTCATTCGCTGAAACTCATCGAACGGGCTTAAATGTGGGTTTGAGTAATTTAAGTCAACAATTAAACCTACAACGACTTGGTTGTTTTCACTGTGATACATGAATGCACCACCATTAGTATCGCCGCTAAGTGGCCAACCTGTACCATGAACAACTTTGCCAAGCTCATGCTTACTTTCATCAATTTGCCAAATTTCTTTAAAGCCTAAACCGTAATGCTGCGGCGATGAATCTGCATCAAGTGCAAACTCATTAATTAGCTGCTTACCTAAGTGACCTCGGCAGCCTTCTGCAAATATAGTGTATTTTGCACGAAGCTCCATGCCAGGCATGTAACCGTCTTTTTCATTACCGTCTTTGTCGACACCCATATCACCAGTAATAATGCCTTTTACTGCTTTATCTTCAATTATTAAAGAGTGTGCGCTAAATCCTGGAAAAATCTCTACGCCTAAGCTTTCAGCTTGCTCAGCAAGCCATCGACATACATTACCCATAGATACAATGTAGTTACCGTCATTATGAAATGTTTTTGGTGTAGCAAAGTGGGGGATTGATGTCGCTTTTTGCTCGTTATTAAACCAATAAATTTCATCATTAGTTACTTTGGTTGTAACCGGTGCGCCAAGCGCTTGCCAATTAGGTAGTAGTTCATCCAAAGCTCTGGTTTCAAATACAGCACCAGAGAGTACATGTGCACCTACTTCAGAACCTTTTTCGACTACGCAAATCATGCACTCTTGTTGTTTTTCTTGTGCTAATTGCGCGAGTTTAATTGCACTTGAAAGCCCAGCAGGGCCTGCACCAACAATTACTACATCAAATTCCATGGTTTCACGTTCGACCATAATAACCTCTTTATCTATGACGGACTTATTTGAATGTTTACTACGCATTTAAATAAGGTGTACAGCCTATTTATAACTTTGCAAATTAAACGTTACAGACTGTGAATAGTTAAAGGTTATTTTAGGTTGACGTTTACGTCAACAGGAAGTAGTCTAATTTCATAAAATAAATAGGTTGACGTGCACGTTACCTTGTAGGTTTAAATAATTATGGAGTTCCTATGAAAGTTCTCGTACCAATAAAAAGAGTGATTGATTACAACGTAAAAGCACGCGTTAAAAGTGATAACAGCGACGTTGATTTAACCAACGTTAAAATGGCAATGAACCCGTTTTGTGAGATTGCTATAGAAGAAGCAATTCGCCTTAAAGAAGCCGGTACCGCCACTGAAGTGGTTGCCGTAACTATTGGTCCAAAAGCATCTCAAGAGCAATTGCGCACAGCATTAGCACTGGGTGCCGACAAAGCCATTCACATCGAAACCGATGAAAAGCTCGAGTCACTCCATATTGCAAAGCTACTCGCTAAAATTGTAGAGCAAGAATCTCCTGAACTTATAATTTTAGGTAAACAGTCAATCGATTCAGATAATAACCAGACAGGTCAAATGCTAGCGGCTTTAACTAAACGTGGGCAGGGTACATTTGCATCCAAGGTTGTTATTGAAAATGGCAAAGTAAACGTGACCCGCGAAGTTGATGGGGGCCTGCAAACGGTAGCACTTAATTTACCGGCGGTTGTTACAACTGATTTACGCTTAAACGAGCCTCGTTACGCATCACTGCCAAATATTATGAAAGCCAAACGTAAGCCGCTTGAAGTAATAGCAGCTGATTCGCTTGGTGTTGATTTAACACCGCGTATTCAATTAATAAGTGTAGAAGAGCCAGCTAAACGTACCGCAGGAATTATTGTTGAAGACGTTGCACAGCTTGTAGAAAAATTAAAAACAGAGGCAAAGGTGATTTAAATGAAAACACTCGTAATTGCAGAGCACGACAACGGTGCCTTAAAACCAGAAACCTCAAAAACTATTAACGCTGCAGTAAAAATAGGTTTTCCTGTTGATGTACTTATTGCAGGTAACAGCCTAAGCGCAATGAGCTCACAAGTGGCCAGCATTGATGGCGTAGCTAATGTTTTAGTTGCCGATAATAGCGTTTATGAACATCAGTTAGCTGAGAGCATGACCGATTTAGTTTTATCGCTTAGCGACATCTACAGCCACATTGTTGCAAGTGCTACTACAACAGGCAAAAACTTTATGCCACGTGTTGCTGCGTTATTAGATGTTGCGCAAATTTCTGAAATTATCGCAGTAGTGGACGCCGATACATTTAAACGTCCAATTTATGCAGGTAATGCAATCGCAACAGTTAAATCACTCGACAGTAAAAAAGTAATTACCGTACGTGCTAGTAGCTTTGATTTACAAGGCGAGCAATCAGCAGCGGCTATAACAAGCATTGATACAGTGTCTGATTCGCAATTAAGTAGCTTTGTAAGTGTTGAACAAACAGAGTCTGAACGCCCTGAACTTACGGCTGCCACTGTGGTTATATCGGGTGGTCGCGGTATGCAAAACGGTGAAAACTTTGCACTACTTAATGGTATTGCCGATAAACTCGGTGCTGCGATTGGTGCGTCGCGCGCAGCGGTTGATGCAGGCTTTGTACCTAACGACATGCAAGTTGGGCAAACAGGTAAAATTGTAGCACCTAATTTATACATTGCAGTAGGTATTAGCGGTGCTATTCAGCATTTAGCCGGTATGAAAGACTCAAAAGTAATCGTCGCGATTAATAAAGACCCTGACGCACCTATTTTTCAAGTTGCAGATTACGGGTTAGTGGCTGACTTATTTGAAGTACTGCCACAGCTCGAAAGTGCTTTATAGCGCTTAATTAAGCAAAATTTATTCTGGTTGAAAGCCGTGGTGCTCTTTGAGTGCTGCGGCTTTTTTATTCGGTAAATTAAAGACACAAAAAAACCAGCCAATTGGCTGGTTTTTAGTATTTATAAACGGCTAACTTAGTATTAGTAAGTTGCGCTGCCTTTAGTACGAGGGAAGGCAATAACGTCACGTACGTTGCCCATACCTGTTACATAAGCAACTAAGCGTTCAAAGCCTAAACCAAAGCCTGAGTGCGGCACGCTACCGTATTTACGTAAATCGCGGTACCAGCTGTAATCTTCTTTGTTTAAGCCCATTTCTTCTAAGCGTGCATCAAGTACATCAAGGCGTTCTTCACGTTGTGAACCACCAATGATCTCACCAATACCGGGTGCTACAATGTCCATTGCGGCAACGGTCTTACCGTCTTCGTTTTGGCGCATGTAGAATGCTTTAATGTCACGTGGGTAGTTTTTAATAACTACCGGTGCTTTAAAGTGTTCTTCAGCTAAGTAACGCTCGTGCTCAGACTGTAAATCTACACCCCATTCAACAGCGTACTCAAACTTTTTACCACAGTTTTTAAGGATTTCTACTGCTTCAGTGTAATTTACCTGCGCGAAGTCTTTTTCTACAAATTCTTCCAAACGCGTAATTGCGGTTTTTTCTACACGTTGTGCAAAAAATTCCATGTCATCACGGCGCTCTTCAAGTACGGCTTTAAACACATACTTAAGCATATTTTCAGCAAGTTTTGCGATGTCTTCTAAATCAGCAAACGCAACTTCAGGCTCTACCATCCAAAATTCTGCAAGGTGGCGTGATGTATTTGAATTCTCTGCACGGAATGTTGGGCCAAACGTGTAAATTTTTGACATTGCAGAAGCGTAAGTTTCGCCATTTAACTGGCCAGATACAGTAAGGAATGCTTCTTTACCGAAGAAATCTTCGCTGTAATCAACTTCGCCTTTGTCTGTAAGCGGTAAGTTTTGCATATCAAGCGTAGATACACGAAACATTTCGCCAGCGCCTTCACAGTCACTTGCTGTAATAATTGGCGTGCTGATCCAGTAAAAGCCTTGCTCGTGGTAAAAACGGTGAATAGCTTGTGCTAAACAGTTACGTACACGAGTTACCGCGCCAATCATATTTGTACGAGGGCGAAGGTGAGCGTGCTCACGTAAGTACTCAATGCTGTGGCGCTTTGCCGACATTGGGTATGAATCTGGGTTTTCTACCCAACCTAATACAGTCACTGTATTAGCTTGAATTTCGTAAGATTGACCTTGACCAGCAGATTGTACTAAAACACCAGTAACCGACACAGAACAACCGGCTGTTAAGCTAGTAACTTCATCATAATTATTCAGTGAATTAGGAACTACCGCTTGAATAGGATCAAAACACGAACCGTCATGAACGGCTAAAAATGAAATTCCTGCTTTTGAATCGCGGCGAGTACGGATCCAGCCCTTAATTGTTACTTGGCTGTCTACCGCAACATTGCCTTTTAATAGCTCTGAAATCGCTAAATGGCTCATCTTCACTCCAATGATATAAGTTGCCTAACTATTTTATTTTAACTGTGCGCAGCACTCGGGCATAAATTGCACATAAACGGCGCTGCACTTGAACCCTGTATCTTACCTAGTAAAGTTGAATAAAAAAACTATTGTGGGCAACTCTTTAAAAGTTTTTATGCATGCGGTTTATTTTTAAACAGTTTTTAGAGTTTAATTGCTACTATTATGATTTGTTGCTCTTAAATTTAATGATTTTGTGGCATTATTAACAAACAAATCAAATTACTATTTATTCACACTTAAAAAATCGATGCTATGAAACAAGTTTTTATTTTACGAGGACTACCAGGAAGCGGTAAGTCTTACTACGCGCAAAGCCTTGCTGACGAATTAGGTGGAGTTGACGAAAGCCAATACCTAATCTGCTCAACTGATGATTACTTTATTAATGAGCAGGGCGAATATCATTTCGATAAATTTAAATTGTCGCAATTTCATAATTTAAATTTAGCGCGCTTTATAAATGCACTTGCTCAAGGTATGCCATTGGTAATTGTAGATAACACCAATATTAAAAAGTGGGAATTTATAGCTTACACTCAAGCTGCTGTTGCTTTAGGTTATCAAGTAAAAGAAGTGATAGTGGGTGAAGTGAAAGACAAATCAATGCAGCACTTATATGCTAAACGTAACTCGCATAATGTCCCGCTTAAAACAATAAGCAAAATGGCCTACATGTTTGAGTGGTAGTGCTTCGAATTTAGTTAGTAACATACATAGCAATACCTATTAAAAAGCCCATATATATGGGCTTTTTGGTTTATGTAAGTAAAAAAGTAGTTAAGCTTCTTGTTTATAAACCGCTAGTGGGTGCGAGGTACTTAGTGATACATGCACTTCGTCGCCAGGGTTTACCACAACTTCATGGCTTACTCGACTAGTTACAACAGTAGAGCACGCAAGTTTTACAGCGCACAAGCGGCTGCCACCTTCAAAACGTACCCAAATTACTTCGCCGTTATTGCCAACACTGCTTTGTACAAGTAACACATCGTCTGGTCGAAGTAGTACATCAACGTCGCCACTTTCACAGTCAACGCCATGAGCTGGCGCATTACCAATTGAGGTAGTGGCTTGTCCTTGGCTAAATTGGCCGCTAATAAAGCTGGCTTCACCTAAAAAACGTGCCACAAAGCGATTGTTTGGGGTACTAAAGCAGCGCTCGGGTGTATCGATTTGCTGAATTTTGCCGCCTTTAAGTACACCAACACGATCGCCAACTGAGAGTGCTTCTTCTTGGTCGTGTGTTACCCAAATCGCAGGCACGCCAGCGGCTTTAAGTGCGTTTCTAATATCCCAACGAAGCATGTCTTTAAGGGCTGCATCTAAGTTAGAAAGCGGTTCATCAAGCAAAACAAAGTCAGGTTGGTGGGCTAGGGTGCGCGCAAGTGCTACACGTTGCTTTTGTCCGCCAGAAAGTGTTGCTGGTTTTTTATCTCTAAAATCGCTCAGTCCAAGTAGGTTTATCCAATACTCAGCAGGGGCTGTATCTTTTAATCTAAAGCAAATGTTTTGCTGTACGGTTAAGTGCGGAAATAACGCAAAATCTTGAAACACCATACCTACACTGCGTTTTTCAGGAGGTATTGTTAATTTGGGTGTAGCGCGCCATTTACCCGTGTTTATTTCGCCTTCGCTAATAGGTATAAGGCCAGCAAGGGCTTGTAAAATTGTACTTTTACCACAACCTGTTGGCCCTACAAGCATAAGGATTTCGTTTTCACCTAGCGATAAGTTTAAATCGCTTACTACGCGGTTACTGCCATAATCTATAGACAACTGACTTACAGATAGCATTGTTTATTAAATCCTTAATGTTCAAACTGGTTGCGTTTTTCGCCAGACATCATAATAGCTAACCCGCAGGCAGATATCACTACTAACAATAATCCTGGAATAGCGGCGCGACCAAAATAGCCCGCTTCGTATACACGCCATAAATAGGTAGAAAGGGTTTCAAACCCTGTTGGGCCAAGTAATAGCGTGGCTTCTAGTTCGCGCATTGACTCTAAAAACACCAGTGCTGCACCGGCGATAATACCGCGCATAGTTAAAGGCAGTGTTATACGAGTAAATACTTCACGTGGGCTTGCCCCTAATACGCGCGCAGACTTTACTAAGCTTGGATCTAAGTGTTCGGTGCTTGTTCTAACAGAGCCTACAGCAAGTGGTAAAAATCGCAGCATATAAGCAATAATAAGCAATCCCAGTGTTTGGTATAAAAACGGTAACTGCAAACCACCGTAAACAAGCGCTGTGCCCATTACTATACCCGGAATACCAAAACCAAAGTAAGTAACACGCTCCATTATACGACCCGCTTTTCCACTAAGTGCGGCATGTGCAACGGGGATCGCAACGATAACGGCTACAATTGCCGCAATACCCGATGCATACGTAGAGTTCCACGCAATATTAAAATCAAATGAGCTAAAACCATCACGAGCTAACCAAAGCGAAAATATAGCCAAAGGCAAGCCAATAGCGAGTAGCAAAACAGGTGCAAACGTAATAAATATTGCACTTAACTGTAGTTTGCTTGGGAATAAAATTAACGGGCGACCTTGGCGCTCAGGGGCTGTTTTTATTTGTGATTCAACTAAAAGTAAAAAGCCAACAATAACCATCAGTTGAAGCGAAAGCATGGCTGCGCGCCCTAACGCAAAAGCGTTGTATTCAACGTAAATTACGCGGGTAAACGTATCTAAGCGCATCATTGCGGGCGTGCCAAAGTCTGATAACGTATAAAGCGCTACTAACAAAGAGCCTGCTGCAATACCGTTAACTACGCGCGGTAATATAACTTTAAATATACTTTGCGTCATCGACATACCCAGCGTACGCGCGGCATTAACCATGCTTGCATCAAGGCTTAGTAGGGATGAGCGAGTTGTCATCATTACAAACGGGAAAGTATAAAGCGTCATCACAATTGCAGCGCCTGTTAGGCCATACATTGATGGTGTTTCTATTCCTGTTAAGGTGTTTATTTCGCCACCGGGGCCAAAAGCAGCATAAAGTGTAAACGCGCCAATATAACTGGGGATTGCCAGCGGCGCTGCAAATACAACCAGCCAGAGTTTTTTAAATGGCAAATGCACATACGCGCTAATAAACGCCAGTGGCACACCAATTAAAATAGATCCGAGTACCGTTAAACCCATTAACGATAACGTGTTACCTAAAATTTGAAGATTGTGGGTGTCAAACACTGAGCTTGCATCGCTTGCAAGCACTATTAATACATAAACAGGGGTAAGCGCAACAAGCGCTGCAAGCAGCGCCATTGGATAAGAGGCAGGTATTCTCATTACAATACGCCGCTGCTACGCATCAAATCTATAGTAGGGCGTAAATCAGCAAGCTGTGTTAAATCTACTTTAGGTGGAGAAATATTAGCAAGTGATGGTAGACCCTCAGGTTGGGTAATACCATTTACTAACGGAATTTCGTACGCTTCACTGGCTAAGTAACCTTGTACTTCTTTACTTAGTAAGTAACGCATAAAGTTAGTAGCAAGCGGATCGTCGTTAAGCGCTAATACACCCGATGCATTAACTAAACAGCCCGCATCATTTTGTGTAAATGCTAAATCAAGCTTAGCATCAGGCTTGCCTGATTTTAAACGCAATGTGTAATAATGATTAGCAAAACCAATATCAACTTCACCGCGTTCAACGCCCATAACAACACCTAATTCACCAGCGTATGTTTTAGCGCGTTTTTTAATCTTTTTAAGCCACTTAGCGGTTTTGTCATCGCCTTCTAAAATTCGCATTGCGGTTACAAACGATTGAAAAGAAGCGTAGGCGGGTGCCCAGCCAATACTTAAATCGCTGTCGGCAATTTCCATAATACTTGTTGGAATTTGATCTTTGGTCAAACGCGACGTGTTATATGGCAATGTACGAATACGGCCAGTTACTGGAGCCCACTCTTTATATCTAAATTGTGGTTGTAACTGAGCAGATAAATCACCTGGGATAGGTTGTGCAAGGCCTGCATCGGTTACTAAACCAATCGCGCCTGAATCAACCGCCCAAAATAAATCAGCGCGGCGAACGCCGGCTTTAGCTTCTGCAACAATCGTATTTGCTAAAGCAGCAGTAGGACCTCGGCGTATACCGAGTTTAAAGTCTGGATTTTTTTTCTGGATTGCTTGTAATACGTTTTCATACAAACCACCTTCGCCTCGGCCTAAATAAAGGGTTAACTCGCCTTTAAGCTTTGGTAAATCATCAACAGAAACTGGGTTTGCTATATCAGCGGCTAGCGCACGAGAAAGAGGCAGTGGCAATGAGCCAACCACCCCTAACGCAGCTAGGCCTTGAATAAAGGTCCTACGCTTCACTTAAAATACATCCTTACGGGCTTTTTCGGCTTTTTCTATTAAAACCTTAGCGCGGTCTAATTTTGTTTGCATATCACTGATCACATCGCGTACTTCATCTACGCTTTTGCTGTTTTTAATTGCTAGTGGCAGTGTTACGTTAAAGTCTTTTTCCAGCACTTCAACTAGGTTAGCGTCTTGCTCAATAAGTGTACCTTCAACGCCTTCAAACAGGTGTAGATAAGTATCGTGAACAATTTCAGTTGCTTCGTCTTGTAAACGCTCAGCAAACTTAGCTACTACACGGTCTAATTTGTGCTTAATTTCATCAATTGTGGCACTTTGTGTCATTTGAGTTGTAGCGGTTGCTTTTACAGTGTCTAACAAGCCTTTTTGCTGGAATTTTGCAGCAAGCTTAACAGCCCCAAGGCCTTGCCACAAGGCTATGTTCATCGCTTTTTGCTGTTTACGAACTTCCTCAGCAGGCTGTTTATTATCAATGGCCATTTTTACGCCATAAAGACCCTGCCAAATAGAAGCGTATACCGGTACAAAGTTAGTTTCTATTGCGCTGTGAAACTTAACTGATTCCCAGTATTCAATTAAATCATCAGTTTTTACAGCTTTTGCGCCTTTAGTGTCGTAGTCGCTTACCATGGTATCAACTTTGCCTACCATCCATTCTACTTCTTCTGCGTAACTTTTAAGGTTAGCTTGAAGATGATTAACATGCTCGCCAATAGGGCCGTTAGCTAATACTGGTTGAGCCATAAACGCCGAGGCTAGTAAAAGGCTTGCACCTAAAGTTTTGGCTGGTTTAAATAGTAATTTCATAGCAAAGAAGTCCAAAAAGGTAATTGTAAATGATAGACATTATCATATAGCTAATAGTTAACGAGATCAATAACCACAAACTCGCTTAATAGATAAAAACACTAAATGTAGCGGTAGGTTACAGTAAATAGCGCTATAACCTGTATTAGGATTAGTTATTGAGACCGACTATTAAGCGTAATGCTTGCCTTTAATGGCATTATAAATGGCATCACACAGTGTTTTTATACTTGCATCGTCACTTATATACGGTGGCATAAGGTAAATTAGTTTACCGAATGGACGTATCCATACACCTTGCTCTACAAAATAAGCCTGAATTTTAGCAACATCAACATTGCCAGCAGCCTCGTTTAGTTCAACAACGCCTATTGCACCTAAGGTACGCACATTGGCAACCGCATCTAGTTCACTGCATTTATTAAGTTGTTGTAGCTGGGTGTTTATTTGCTTTATTCGATGTTGCCAGTTTTGCTCAAGTAATAAATCAATACTTGCGCAGGCCGCAGCACAGGCAAGCGGGTTGCCCATAAAAGTGGGGCCGTGCATTAAAACACCTGCTTCACCTTCGCTTATGCCAATGGCTATTTTATTGCTAGTGATAGTGGCCGATAGCGTCATTGAGCCGCCAGTTAATGCTTTACCAATACACATTATATCGGGCTCTATATTGGCGTGCTCTACAGCAAATAATTTACCTGTACGGCCAAAGCCTGTGGCAATTTCGTCGCAAATTAGCAATACGTTATATTGCGTACATAACTTACGCACGCAGGCTAAATAATCAGGGTGATAAAAGTTCATCCCACCCGCGTTTTGTACAATAGGCTCAATTATGAAGGCGGCAACTTGGCTGTGATTTGCTTTAAAGTATTCTTCAAGCTCTTTGGCTTCAGCTTTGTTAAACTCGCCCCTAAATTGACTAACCGGTGCAGGTACAAAAATGTGTTCAGGTAAAAAGCCTGAATATAAACTATGCATTGAGTTAACGGGATCGCATACGCTCATGGCTGCAAAGGTGTCGCCATGGTAGCCCTTGTAAGGCGTCATTAATTTTTGTTTTGTTGTAATACCTTGGCTTAACCAATACTGCAGCGCCATTTTTATTGCTACTTCAACACTTACCGATCCGCTGTCGGCTAAAAACACTTTAGTTAAACTAGGCGGCGTTATATTTACTATTTTTTTGCACAGCTCTACCGCGCTGTTATGCGTAATTCCGCCAAACATAATGTGGCTCATATTATTAATTTGCTCAATCATGGCGTTATTTATAACAGGGTGATTATAGCCATGTATTGCGCTCCACCACGAGGCCATGCCATCGATTAATTGCTCGCCAGTTTCGAGGTGAATAATGTTGTGATTTGCATGTGTAACAGGGTATACCGGAATTGGCTTAGTCATAGATGTATATGGATGCCAAATGTGCTCACGATCAAAATCAAGGTCAATCGTATTCTTTTTAATCATATGTAAACTTTAACTTGATGGGCTTCGTTGACAATGTTACTTCAACTCGTAGACTAAGCCAATATCACCGTTGAGAAAAAATAAGAGAGTATTATGGAACTTGCACCTGTTCGTCACGATTGGACCCACGCTGAAGTTAAAGCATTATTTGAAATGCCATTTAACGATTTACTTTTTAAAGCCGCATCGGTTCACCGTGCTAACTTCAACCCAAATGAAGTGCAAATTTCTACGTTGTTATCAATTAAAACAGGCGCTTGCCCAGAAGATTGTAAGTACTGCCCGCAATCGGGCCATTACAGAACTGATTTAGAACGCGAACGCTTAATAGAAGTAGAAAAAGTAGTAGAGCAAGCGCGCCTTGCAAAACAAAAAGGCGCGACCCGTTTTTGTATGGGCGCTGCATGGTCAGATCCAAAAGACAGAGACATGCCATACATTTCGCAAATGGTTAAAGAAGTAAAAGAGCTAGGGTTAGAAACCTGCATGACGCTGGGTAAACTCACTAACGAAAAAGCTCATGAGCTTCGCGACGCTGGGCTTGATTACTATAACCACAACCTTGACACGTCACCTGAGTATTACGAGCAAATTATATCAACCCGTACTTTTCAAGATAGATTAAATACCATTGACCACGTACGCGATGCTGGTATGAAAGTATGCTCGGGCGGAATAGTCGGTATGGGCGAGCAAGCAAGCGACCGTTATGGGTTACTGATGCAGCTAGCTAATTTGCCACAACAGCCAGAAAGCGTGCCTATTAATATGCTCGTTAAAGTTAAAGGCACACCGCTTGAAAACGCAGACGATTTAGATCACTTTGAATTTGTACGTACCATTGCAACAGCGCGCATTATGATGCCACACAGTTATGTGCGTTTATCGGCAGGGCGTAACGCCATGAACGAGCAAATGCAGTCAATGTGCTTTTTTGCAGGCGCTAACTCAATATTTTATGGCGACAAACTTCTTACCACCGAAAACCCAGACGCTGATGCCGATATGAACCTAATAAAAAAATTAGGCATGAACCCAGAAAAGCGTCACGACTATTCAGACGAAGCAGTAGAAGCTTCGCTTTCATCGCAAGTAGCCGACAAAGCAACGTCTGAATTGTTTTACGAAGCGTAGGCTTATATCAATGCCTTTTGATTTTATAAATACGCATCTGCAGGATCGCCAGCAAGATGCGTTACTTCGTAAACGCCACGTAGTACAACATGCAACAGCGCGCACCATAACGGTTAATAATAAAACCTACCTTAACTTTGCCAGTAACGATTACTTAGGCTTTGGAGATGAGGCTGTTAACCTTAATGACTCCCACGCATTAGGGAGTCACAGCTCAGCATTGGTTACAGGTTATCAGGCGCAACAAAAAACGCTCGAACAATACTTGTGTGAGCAATTTGGTTATGGCGCAGCTATGCTATTTAACTCAGGGTTTAGCGCTAATAGCAGCGTAATTAAAGCGTTATTTCAAGATAAAGCGGCTGCGCAAAGCAGCGCTATTTTTCAAGATAAGTTAAATCATGCAAGCTTGATTGACGGTGCTCTGCATTCTAACGCGGCTTTAGTGCGTTTTAATCACAACGACATGAACCATTTACGTTCACGGCTCGAAAAATCAAAAGCGCAAAACAAGCTTATTATAAGCGAAGGCGTGTTTTCGATGGATGGCGATAGCGCGCCTCTTAAAGAATTACTCGCACTTGCAAAACAGCACAACGCATGGCTGATGATTGATGACGCACACGGCTTTGGTGCATTAGGTAAAACCGGTTTGGGCAGTTGCGAAGCGTTTATTACTCAAACGCTGCCAGATATATTAGTCATTACCTTTGGTAAAGCAGTGGCTAGTAGCGGCGCGTGTGTATTAGGCAGTAAACAGTTTATTGATTATATGCTGCAATTTAATCGCGATTACACCTATTCAACCGCTATGTCGCCGCTTATGGCAAGTCACACATTTGCGCGTATTAAAAGCATAAAAACAGCTGATTATAAACGCGATAAGCTAAATGCCAATATTGCGTTATTTAAGCAACTTGCTAAAACTCACAATATTGCTGTAATGCAATCAAACACAGCCATACAACCCATTGTATTAGGCTGCGCTGAGCAAACGTTGCAAGCGGCAGATAAACTTAAACAACAGGGTATTTGGCTCACTGCAATTAGACCGCCGACGGTTGCACATAACACCTCACGTTTACGCATTACTTTAACCGCCGCACATACCGAGCAAGACATAACGCACTTAGTTAAGCATTTAGTAGGTGCAATAGCATGACTGCTCAGCCAGTATTAAAAACAGACCTAGTGCAAACACAACTTGTAAAACCGTGCCTAGTAAGTAGCGAATTGGATATAGAGTTAAACAAGGATTTAAGCAAGGAGCTTAGAAAGTCTACACAAAGTAAGTTTTCAAAGGCGGCAGCGCGTTATAACACCCATGCAAATGTACAAAAACATGCTGCGAGCGATCTATTTTCACTCATAAAACCAGGCTTTAATAAAAATAAGCTTTGTGTTGATTTAGGCGCAGGCCCGCTTGTTAATACACATACCTTACAAAGTATGTTTGCAAGCGTTATTGCCATGGATTTGAGCATAAGCATGCTGCAAAGTAGTAATTTAACCGCACCAAAAATATGCGCCGATATGGATAACTTACCGCTACAAGCAAACAGTGTTGATGTTATTTACAGTAACTTTGCAGTGCAGTGGTCTGCTAATTTTTCGGCTTTAATGCAGTCACTTTACAACATATTAAAACCAGGCGGGCAGGCGTATATAAGCACTGTGGTAGAGGGCTCACTTAACGAAATAAAAACAGCCTTTGCAGCGCTTGATTCTAACAGCCACATAAATACCTTTAATAGTGAGTTGCATATAAACCAATCAGTCCAAAAAGCAGGGTTTACTATTAACAGCGCTCAAAAACGTATTTACACCGATGAATACACAACACCTTTAAAAGCTATTGCCTCAATTAAAGCTATAGGTGCAACTACGCAAAATCATACCAATACACGTCAGGGGTTACTTACTAAATCGGCGCTACAAAAAGTATGCAGTGCGTATCCGCTTATAAATAACAAAGCATGTGTGTCTTATCATGTGGTGCTGTTATCATTAGAAAAACACTAAATAAGCCCAAAGACATTAAAGGCAACGCATGAAAGAATTTTTTATAACAGGCACCGACACCGATGCCGGAAAAACCCACGTTACCAGTTTGCTATTAAAGTTACTTGCCCAACACAAAAAACAAGCCATTGGCTTTAAACCTCTTGCTGCTGGCTGCGAAATGGCGTTCGATCAACTAGTAAACGCCGATGCTCTAATACTAATGGAAAGCGCAACAGTGAGCGCTAAATACGACGTAGTAAATCCGTTTTCGTTTGCACCACCTATTGCGCCGCACATAGCCGCTGAGCAAGTTGGGATTAGTATTACTGTAGATAAACTAAGTGATGCTTATAAAGATGTAAAACAGCAGGGCGCTAATTACATACTTACCGAAGGCGCTGGTGGCTGGGCGTTACCAATTAATAAAAACGATTATTTATACGACTGGGTTAAAGCAGAAAAAATGCCGGTAATACTCGTTGTAGGTATGAAGCTAGGTTGCTTAAATCATGCATTACTAACCGCTGCGCATATGCAAAGTATAGGAATAAACTGCGTTGGCTGGATTGCAAACCAAGTAGATAAAAACATGGACGAGTACCAAGCAAACCTTGATTCACTTAAAGCACGTTTACCGTTTCCAATACTTGCTATAAGCCCCTACAGCGAGCAAACTCCTAAGTTACAAATATACAAAAGCTTGCTTAGTGCGTTATCTATAAACACTTAAGTGGTTTTTAAAAAAAGTTACTTTTTTAGGTAAATCTTGAAATAGTCAGCCTTAGTACACATATAAACGTTTATA
Source organism: Pseudoalteromonas sp. GutCa3 (assembly GCF_002836155.1). Lineage (NCBI taxonomy): Bacteria > Pseudomonadati > Pseudomonadota > Gammaproteobacteria > Alteromonadales > Pseudoalteromonadaceae > Pseudoalteromonas > Pseudoalteromonas sp. GutCa3. The sequence continues at coordinate 23,380 of NZ_PJBK01000033.1, forward strand.
AATACATAGCTTGCTTAAAGACAATGTTACTAAGGACATAACGACTATATGACGCACCCATTTATTGAAAACTACGCCCCAGATGCGCACGTAAGCGCTGAGCCAAAAGCACTAAACTATGGCTTACCTAAAAAACGCGTAGGTATAATAGGTGGAGGCACAGCTGGCGCCACAATAGCCATTAGACTTGCTGCGTTAGGGCTAGAAACTTATGTGCTTGAAAAGAAAAAGTCGTTAATTGATGGCCCTCCAATGTGCCATTTGCATTCGGGTGGCAACTTATATCGTGAAATACCCGACGAAGACTGCATAGATTTACTCAAGCAATGTATAGATATTGCGCGCCTTTATCCTCACACCATCGATGTTCGCCCCACAGTATTTGCAGTGCCTAAACGTGATGACGACTCACCGGAGGACTTATTTCCGCGTTTAGATAAATTAGTAAAAGCCTACAGCGAGCTTGTAGAGCAAGACAGCGCTAACAAAGTATTAGGCGAGCCTGAGTATTATTATCAGTTATATAGTTATGAGCAAATGCTAAGGCTTGCTAAGCAAAAACAAGTAGCCAAGCCCACGTCGTTAGATGAGTGGATGATACCCGTTGCTAAGCATTTAGATTTAGATAAGTTAAAGTTTCCGCTTATTGTTGCACAAGAATATGGCTGGAATATATTTCGTTTATCAGCCAGTGCACAACTCGCCCTTGCACAGTACAAACACGCTCATGTTTTAACAAGCACCAGTGTTAAAAACGTATCGCCAGTTATAAATACCAATAATGATAAGCAAACACTTAAATGGCACATTGAATACCAATCAGAGCCAAGCCTTGATGAACAACCTGATACTAAAACCGATACACAAGCCGATACACAAACCATTGAGGTAGATTACCTTATTAATGCGTGTGGTTTTCAAACCGGTATTATTGACGACCTCGTTGGGGTAGATGTAAAACGCATGGTTGAATTTAAAGCCTCTTACATTACTCATTGGCAAGGTGCTGGTGGGCAAATACCCGAAATAATTATTTATGGTAACCGTGGTACGCCAGAAGGTATGGCGCAGCTAACCCCTTACCCTAATGGTTACTTTCAAATACATGGCATGACTAACAACATTACATTGTTTAATGATGGCTTAGCTGATGCCACGCCAATGAGCGCACAGCCTAAACTTCCCAATAAATACCTGCATTATATTAAAGATGGCTGGGATGAAGCAGCATTGCAAACACGTACCCAAACAGCAATTGATTATGTAGCCGAGTTTGTCCCTGCGTTTAAAACTGCTAGCACACAAAATAATGCCTTGTATGGCGGGCAACAAATCCCGGGTGATGACGACACCTTGCGCGTAGCCGATGTAAGTTTATATTCGCATATTAATTATGCGCGGGCCGAAAATGTTAAAGCATCGTCAACGTTAATAGCGGCAGATCAAATAGTGAGTGAGTTTATAAAATTAGGAATAATAAGTAGCGATCCTGCTGTAAATCATCACCGCAGTACCCACCAATGGTCGTACCTTAAACATAATAGCGGTGACAAAATTGACGAAGTTGCACGCATGTTGGCACACGAGCGTGGTTTTCCAATTGATATGGCAGAGCTAAATAACAGCTTGTTAAAAGTTGATCTATAAGTAAACCTCATACTTAAATTTGCTGTAAAACCCTTCTTAAAAAAATTATCAATAAACACATAAATAACACTTGTGTTATGACATAGTTTGTCACAGAATAGCGCTAACGTTATGACATAGTGTGTCATAACGCAGTGATTGCTTTAACCTAATTTAATTTTATGTTCGGTGATCAAACCTATTTTTGTGAGGACAATATGAAACGTATATTTTTGTTTTTATTAACTAACCTAGCGGTTATGTTGGTATTAGGTGTAGTGCTTTCAATAATAATGAGTGCGCTGGGCTTAAGCCATCGTAGCCTTGGCGGAATTTTACTTATAGCCACCGTATTTGGTTTTGGTGGATCGTTTATTTCGTTATTTATGTCGAAATGGATCGCTAAAAAATCAACAGGCGCGCATGTAATTACGCAGCCTCGAAACGAAACCGAACATTGGCTTGTACAAACGGTATCTGCGCAAGCACAAAAAGCAGGTATTAAAATGCCAGAAGTGGCTATTTACGACAGCCCAGAAATGAACGCTTTTGCAACGGGCCCAAGTAAAAACAACTCATTAGTGGCAGTAAGCACAGGCTTAATGCACAACATGACCAAAGATCAAGCCGAAGCCGTACTTGCCCACGAAGTATCGCACGTGGCTAACGGCGACATGGTAACGCTTACGCTAATACAAGGCGTGGTAAACACCTTTGTAATATTTGCCGCAAAAGTACTGGCTGGCATAGTAGATAACTTTATTAATAGCGATGAAGAAGAGGGTGGCAGTAGCTGGACATACTTCTTATTCGATATGTTATTCCAAGTATTATTTGGTGTGCTAGCAAGTATAGTAGTGGCAAGTTACAGCCGTAAACGTGAATTTGCAGCCGACAGCGGCGCGGCAAAACTAGTTGGTGCCGATAAAATGCGATCAGCCCTTGAGCGTTTAAAGCAAAACCATCCGTCGCAATTAGAAGGTTCAATGATGGCCTTTGGTATTGCAAGTGGGAAAGGTGTTGCTGAGTTGTTCTCGTCGCACCCACCGCTTGATGCTCGAATCGACGCACTTCGTAAGTAATTATGTAAAATAGTTAATATTCTAAGCCAGCTTAATTGCTGGCTTTTTTATGTTTACGTTAAAATACCAAAACACGCATGCACTGTGTTTATATACAGAGCCTTGTATTGCTTTATAAAATCGTTACTTTTTTAAGCTATATGTGTTTACGGGGTTACTAGGTACGAGTAAAGTAAAATACTTTAAAGTCAGCAATACTTAACATTTAATACTTAACAAGGATGCTTATTGTAATGGAAAAGGTGCAACACACTAAAGAATGTATTATGTGCTTTAGCGCCATAGATTCACGGGCTAAAAAATGCCCGCAATGCACCTCACTTCAAGCCAAATACTCTAACTTAGAAAACAACCCCATTATTATTGGTGTATTAGCACTTAGTATTGTTGGTATTTTTGGGTTTATTTTTTATCAAAATATTTATGTAGCAGGGCTTGAAGAGCAAGCACAAAAAAACTTAATCGCTAATGTTAGCCAAATTCATACTAAAAATGAAAACGATGCATTGTATGTTGCATGCATAGGGCAGGTAAAAAACGAGTCGGACTTCACCTTTAAAAATATAAAGTTTAAGGTCGATTTTTTAACCGAGCAAAACACGCTAGTCGATACGTTATCAATAACCGACGAAGACCTAATTATACTTCCTAATGACTCAACAAACTTTAGAGTAAGAGGTATTGCGCAAAAAAAGCGGCCAGTTATAACAATTGCCAAGTAACAATAACCGATGCCTGGGCTTATAAATAAGCTATAAATCACTTACAAATTAATTATTAGCAGTTAGCCAAACCACTCGCTTTTTTGTTTGTAATATTAGTTATTAACTTGCAAGCCACTAAATCCAAAATTTATATAAGCCATTTTCCTAGAGCGATTAAGAATATGGATGATTTATTACTTAAGCAATCGTTTATACACTCCTTGTAACTTGCAAGTGAGGGAACGAAAATGAGCTTGATTGATGAAAGTACAAAGGATTTTGGAAGCATGAGCGTGTTGCTTCACAGCCTAGGGACTGATTGCTACCGCATTGAGTGGAATAGCAGAATGACCGGAGCCTCAATAAGCTTAATTCGTGTTAAAAAAAACGAATATATAGTTGTGCGCAAATGGGCAACCGCCCGCAATATAGATGACGTATCAGCAGAGTTTGATCGGGCTAACCAAGCACTAATTCATTTTTTAAATAATGTTGATGTAATTAAAAGTAAAAACGAAAGCATTGTTGCCGCTAAAGAGCATTGCATAAACTTATTTACCTCAGCTGAGGGCTTAAAACCAATTAGCCATCCGAGCCTACCTACGCCACGCTTACAAGAAGCCATAGGCAAAGAAGTCATTGTAAAATCAAGTTTAGGCAACTATCTAATATCAAAAGGAATGCTATTACAGCTATTAGGTAATCAAGCCGAGATTCAAGTTAATTCCGACCACCTTGACGAAGGCCAATTAAGGCAAAAGTTTTATACCAAACAAGTTCATGTTTGCTAATTAATTGCGCCATCAAAACTCAAAGGCAGCTTTACTTTAATGGTAAAGCCATTTTGTTTAAACACCTTAAAAGTTCCGCCTAATGCCGTAGTTCGCTCCTCTATAAACGCCAAACCGTAGTGACCTGAGTTATCTGTTGGGGTTACTAAAGTCCCGTTATCGCTAATTGTTAACTCAATAAATTCGTCGCTGTTTATTATATTTATAACCAGTTTGCTGGCATTGCTGTGCTTCATACAATTGGTTACTGCTTCTTGGCAAATTCGGTAAATAGCTATTTCGTGATCTTTTGAAAGGCTATTATCTAACTTAAATTGTGGCTGATACTTAATATTTGCCTTGTGCAGTAAGCTTTTTAGTCGCCCTTGTGTTATTGCCTTTTCTAAACCGAGTTCATCTAGCTCACGCGGGCGAAGATAATGCATTAATTGATAAACAGAGTCATACATCGAATTAGCATTGTTTTTTAATGTAGTCACAAACGATTGGGTATCTTCGTTACTAAGGTGCGACAAAATAGCTAAATCTGTTTTTAATGCTGTTAGGTTTTGCCCTAATTCGTCATGCAACTCTTGCGAAAGATGCTTTCGCTCGTTTTCTTGCACCGACACCATTTTGGCAGCCAGCGCCGTGTTTTGAGTTAGCTGCTTTTTAAGCTCTTTATTGGTTTGCTTTAACTCGTTGTTTTTACGTTTAAGCTCAGTAATTGCAGCGCCTAAAACCATACTGGTAATTGCGTTTGCTAAAATAAATAACTGGCTAATGTAGGTATTGCTAGGCTCGTGCGTAATGCTTGCTTCAACAATTAATAACGCGTTAATTAGCGCTGCACTGCTTACAGCCCCTAACGAGCCATACTTATACGAAAACCAAATAATAGGTAATAACGATGCAAGCCTTAATAGCGGGTAGGTGTCTGGGCGAACCGCATAGACAAAAAGTACAATTAATATAAAACACACTAAAGTGGCTACTAGGCCAAATAACTTAGTGAACCTGACTGTGTTAAAACTGTATTTAGAATCGTAAATTAACATAATAAAAGGGGCAATTAACAACGAGCCAGTAATATCGCCCAAGCACATGTTTAACTGATACTGCAGTAGCTCTTTTGCAACCAATACATTTGTAAATTCAAACGCACTGGCAAACAAAAACCACTTTATAGATGTACTCGCAACACAAAGCAGTATTAACGAAAGTATACCTAGGCTGTCGTTAATGCTTGGCGGCCAGCGGCTATTTTTAAACACATAAACAAGCGCTATAAAGCAAAGCTCCTGCCAAAAGCCATGAAATAAATCAAACTCCCAAATCCCGCTGTATGTTAAACCAAGCTGTGCAGCTAAAGCGCGCGACACAACCCATAAGGTGAGCCAATAGCGTGTTGGAGTGAGTAAGTAAAACGCAATTTTTACGCCTGCGGGAATAAATATCGCGCTACTCTCGGGTACGGTTTCAAGGTTTTGGCTAACCCAAAAAGCGGCGAGAGAAGCAATAAAGTAAATTAGCCCCACCAATAACTGTTTAGCTACCTCTTTGTATGCGGTAGTAAAACTAACATTAGATAAAGAAGAAACGTTAGGTAAGTTCATCTAACTGTATTACTCCCGCATCAATTGCAATTTTTAGCAGTTCAAACGAGGTCGTAACATTAAGCTTGCTGTATATGTTTGCTTTGTGTACATGCGCTGTTTTAGGCATTATTTCTAGTATTTGCGCCACTTGTTTAGCGTTTAATCCCTTAGAAAATAACGGAAGGGCTTCAAGCTCTCTGTTAGTAAGCACAGTTAATGCTAAATTTTCGCTACTCATCGAAAAATTTACGTCTTCACTAATGTACCTTTTACCTAAAGCGACCGCTTTAACTGCATCTATTAGCTCATCAGAGGCAGAGCGCTTAGACACATAACCTAAAGCACCTAATCGCAAAGCATTGCTTACATAAGGTTCGTGGTCGTGCATGGAGGCAACAATACTTTTAATATGCGGGAAAGACCCTTCAAGGTACGACAAAAAAGAAAGGCCGGTTTCAGCGTCGTTAAGCGATATATCAACAATAAATATATCAGGTTGTTCAAGTTCTACAGCCAGCTTGGCTTCTGTCACGCTGCAGGCTTCAATAATTACTTTCCAATCTGGTTGTAACTCTAAAAGCTTTTTAAAGCTGTCTCTTACTAATTGATGATCTTCTATGATGCCAATGAGCATTTAAATCTCCTTTTATGCTTAAAATACAGCGGGGCGGGTAACTAATTACCTAAAACGTTTTAAATGGGTTACCTCACTTAAAAGCAAGGTAACAAAACCAGTGGTTCTAAATTGGTAATTAGTTGCTGGTGGAGATTACAACTAAGCTCTTTTTATAGCAGCTCATTGTTATTGAGAAAGAATAATTTCAGTAATACCTTCAGCAGATAGTATTTCAATCCAGTAGCCGTCAGGGTCTTTAATAAATGCCAAGCCTTTCATTGAGCCATCATCTGGTTTTTTAACAAACTCAACATCGTATTTTGCAAAGCGCTCACAGGCTTCGTAAACATCCGGTACGCTAATACCAATATGCCCAAATCCTTTAGGTTCTTGGTTACCACTGTGGTATCCCTCAAAGCTGTCGTCGTTTTCAGTGCCCCAGTTATGGGTTAACTCAATTAGCGCAGGGCGACGAAACACCCATTCTGCTTTAGTTTTATCATCACCTTGTGGCAATTCTTGCTCGTAGCCTAAAAAGTAAAGCGTAAACTTCATACCAGGAAAATCATACTTACCTAACAGCTTCATACCTAATACATTTTGGTAAAATTCAAGCGACGGCTTTGGATCTTTAATACGTAACATAGTTTGTTGCATAACAAAGCCTTGAGTGGCCTGTTCAACTTGTTCTGGAGATTCGTTATAGTTAGACATGGTGATCCTTACTGAAAATTATAAAAAGGGTGTAAGTATTACGTGTTCCATCATAATCAACCCCCACTTAAATTAAAACCATTCTAGGTAATTCAACGCGTTATAATTGCCTTTAAATTACTTGCACAGTATTTGCAAAGCGTATAATTAAAACTAATGGGCTGTTAAACATTTCTTGTGCATATGATTAACACAAACTAGGACGTTTTTTTGAAAACACTTTTACCTTTACTAAGTCTAATATTACAGGCTTTTTTATTACTCGCACTCACGAGTTTTTTTAGTGGGTTTTATAATGCGTATACAGTATTTGCTGGTGGCGATCCTAAGTTAATCGCGGGGCATATTTCATCAGCCATTGTTGTATCACTTATACAAATTATCCCTGCTTTAATTGGGCTTTTTATAAATACGTACGTGCTAAATAGTAGGTTAAATAAAAACATAAACAGCTCAGCCATGTTTATAAATATTTCAAAATTTTATGCCTACCTGTGGATTTTATTTATTCCACTTGGTACGTTTTTAGGTATTAAGCAATTAATTAGATTAAAAAGTGTAAGTAAATAACGAGCACTTACAAAAAAGGAGCCACTATGTTTTACGATGATATTCAGGGGTTATTACGTGTACTTACAATAGGCGTACTGGGTTATATTGCACTGGTGTTTTGGTTACGTGTATCGGGTAAACGTACGCTTTCAAAGTGGAACGTGTTCGACTTTATAGTCACCATTGCGCTGGGCTCTATATTAGCGTCTGTTATTATTTCAAAAAGTGTTCCGTTAGCTGAGGGCATACTCGCCTTTGTAGTATTAATAGGGCTGCAATATATTATTACGTGGCTTAGTGTGCGCTCGTCAAAATTTGCAGCGCTTATAAAAGCAGAACCCACGCTTTTACTGAGTGATGGTGAATACTGCACGGCTGCACTTAAATCGCAGCGCGTAACAAAATCAGAAATTCGCGCCGCTATTCGTGGTGCGGGAATATTAGCAATAGAAGATGTAGCCGCCGTAGTGCTAGAAACTGATGGCAGTTTTAGCGTACTTAAGCAAAATAACAGCGGGTTAAAAACCGCGTTAAGCGATGTAAGCGGGCATTAAATTAATACGCTAATAGTTATATTAACTAAGGCAGGTATATTACCTGCCTTATTTTGTATTGAAGGTTATTTTTATTTAGCGTGCTGCTCTAATAAACTAAAGGTAGGTAAGCGCCATTTAAAGCGTATTGACGCCATACGTATTAAGTAGCCTGCAACAAGGCTTACAATAATGCTTATGTTGTCGTCAATATTGTAATGGTGTAGCACTAAGTATAAACACGCTACAAGTAACGATACACTCGCGTATAGCTCGTTATGTAATACCAACGGTGCTTGGCGACATATTAAATCACGCAGTAATCCACCAAATACGCCAGTAACAACGGCGGCCACTACACAAATACCGTAATGCAGCCCCATATTTAGCCCCACTTGGCAGCCAATAATGCTAAAGGCAGCTAAACCCAGGGCGTCTAGGCGCATAAATATGCCTTTAAATTTAACTACCCATTTAGCCAGCCACGTAGTGACAATACCGGCAATACACGTAATTAATAAATACTCTGGGTGTTGTACCCACGTAAGCGGGTAATTGCCTAGTAATATATCTCGTACGCTACCACCGCCAATTGCCGTGGCGCTGGCTACTAGCACTACGCCAAACCAATCCATTTTCATTCGTCCTGCGCTAAGTGCGCCAGTCATGGCTTCTGCGGTAATACCAATAATATAAACAATCGTTAATAGCATGAGATAATCACTTAAAATACGTGCGTAAAAATAAGGTGTGGATTGTATAGATAAATTAAGTAAATAACGAATGAAAAATCGTACTAAAAACGGTTAATTCAGATAGAAATAGCTAATGACAAAACCTAGTGTAAACAAGCTGTTAAGTTGGTAGGTGAGTGCGTAATGGTTGATGTGAATTAAAGGACATTTGGCCGTAAATTATAAATAAAATAAGTTGAGGTTTAGTTGTTTTTAGCACGCTTATTTTTCAGCTAAGTTTAATAGATAAGACGTGAAAATTAACGCAATATGAATAATTGGTTGCATGGTTTTAATTTAGGAACGTATAATAACAAGTGTTAACTAAATGGAATTTGCGTAAAACGCAGCTTAAGCATAATAGGCGGATACATGCACAAAGGATTGTTAAAGACGTGGAAAACCGACAAAGGTTTTGGTTTTATTAAATCAGACACCCTAGAGCACGACACGTTTATACACATATCAGCCCTCAAACACATGAACCGCAAGCCCAAAGTAGGCGACACCATTTACTTTGAAGTGGCAACACAGCCCGACGGTAAAACCAAAGCAATCAACTGCCGCATAGAAGGCGTTGCAGAGCTTAAAGCACCTTATCAAAAACACAAACAACAGCCATACCGCATAGCAAAATCTAATTTTGCCAATAGCTTTTTAGGTAAAGTTGCCTCAATTGCGCTTATTGCTGCACTTTGTTTTTATGCGATTAATAAATACAACACTCACTCAAGCAGTCAAACTCCCATTATCTTCAATGACGATTTAGCCACTAATGACGATTTAGCTACCTTTGATGAAAAATACCCAAAACTCGTTACTCCTAAAAGCACGCAAAATTTTACGTGTGATGGCAGGCAGTATTGTACTCAAATGAGTTCGCGAGCCGAAGCCGTATTTTTTATTAATAATTGCCCGAATACAAAAATGGATGGCGACGGAGATGGTGACCCTTGTGAGAGGGATACAAGGTTTTAAAGGCTAGGGCTATAAAGCTTTAAATAAAAATAGAATTAGTTGCTGTGTATAAATACAGCGATGTAAGGTTTGTCCCATAACATTATTAAAAGTCGTTTTGGGGTTAAATAACAAAGGTCATTGAATAACTCTTGTAGTTAGTTGTTACTGATAGAGTTATTTGGTGTAAGTATCGAACAACGTAATATACGCCGTTTTGGGGTGTTATAAACCACCAAAGTAGGGTTCAATAAGCTGCTATACCTTTTTGCGAATATGGAGTATTTGAATTGCAATTTATACATAATGACCTTGGTCAAAGGACAAGAGGTGAAATAGTACAAGTTACTCTGACGAGTGGCGCGAATGTGCGTTTAATGGATTCGCCAAACTTCAATAATTATAAGAATGGCAGAAGACATAAGTATATTGGTGGACTAGTAAAACAATCGCCATACAGAATGCAAATTCCAAGTTCAGGTCATTGGCATGTTGCTGTCGACACTCAAGGCTTAAGAAATGGAACCAGAGCATCAGTTCAAGTACTTCCTGGTGCATTACCTGAAACTCGAGAAAGACCTCTTAGTGAAGTGCCGAGTCTTGTCAGAGACAATATTCCACCATCTACAGAGACAGGTGCAGAAACACATGATGTTTTTATATCTCATGCATCTGAAGATAAGGATGAATTTGTTCGTCCGTTAGCAAACGCTTTAATTGAGTTAGGCTTAAATGTTTGGTATGACGAAATGACATTAAGACTTGGCGATAGTTTAAGACAAAAAATCGATAAAGGTCTTGCTAATAGTCGCGTGGGTTTAGTTGTCTTATCCCCTTCGTTTATCAAAAAAGGTTGGACTAACTACGAGCTTGATGGAATGGTTACAAGAACTGTTTCTGGTGAGCAAATATTACTTCCTATTTGGCATAACATCACGAAACAACAAGTTGTTGATTTTAGTCCGTCATTAGCTGACAAAGTGGCAAGAAGTACCGCGACTCACACTACTGAGGAAATTGCTCAAGAAATATCAGAGCTATTAACTTCAGTGTAGAAAAGGTATAACAATTTGCTTAAACGGACAAAAAACAGTTGGCTGTTGCTCGTTCCTCGCTAATTTTAGCCAACTATTTTTCGCCGCTTAGCAAGGCGTTAGTGGGCAAGCTGAGTCTACATCATCAAACTTTACAAGGAATTTGCAATGAACTTAGAAGCACTAAAAGAGATAAGCACGAATAACCCTGAAATATTAGAGCAATCAGCAAGGGATAATAAAGCTGACGAAAAAACGATTGTTGGAATTGCTTCGTTTGCTGCTGAAAATGGATATGAGAAATTATCTGATTCACAAAAATATTACTTTGATAATTGTATCAGACCATTAATAGAAGATGTCCAATGCTCTGGTTATACACATGAGTTTGAAGAGGTTCATCGTGAATGTGAAGCTACTTTAGATGATGAAGATCTTGTTGAATATTATCAAGAACAAGGGAAATATTGTGAAAGTTGCGAGGCTCAAGCATCTGCCGATGCTCATTCTAAAGAATCATTCATGCGTGATTAAAGCCCACTAACAAGAGTTTCCAATCCGAAAACTTAAAGCACTTGGCGATTATAACCTACCTTAAGTTTCAGCTTAAAACGGCGTTAAAGGGCTTCAGCCCGACTTAAATATGGATGTTTAAATGAGATTACATGAGTTACACATAAATAACTTCAGAAAACTAAAAAATTGCTGCATTAAATTTAGAGATACAACATTTCTTATCGGGCCAAATAATGCAGGTAAATCCAGTGTGTTTGCCGCATTAAACCACCTTCATAAAAACTCAAATCTTGATAGAGAAGATTATTCTAAAGAATATAATGCAGAAGAAGAAAGTTATTCCTATGAAAGTGAAGTAGAAGTTATTGCTGAATATCATAATGTTCCATTTGAAGCTAATAGTTGGCTTGGCTTTAAAGGTCGTATTATTAGATCGGAAGAGCGGCTTGAAGGAGAAACTGGGAACTCAATTATTTATAAGAAGATTTGGAGTTTAACTCAAAGTAAACCCAAAATATTCATGAAAGAGCACCCTAGAACAAGAAGCCCTCAATACGCAGAATGTAGAAAAGTTTCAGATTTAGTTGGTGAAGATTATTCGGAAGATTTTTTAAAGGAACATTTTGGTGAAAGTAACTATGAAAAAGCACTTACTACAGCTGTAACTAAATCAAAATTTTCGGATTTGGCAGAGTGCTGGGATGTACAAACCGATGAAGAGGCAACTTGGGTTGAAAATCCTGGTGGGATACCTGGAAACGTATTATCAAAGTTACCGAGAATCGTTGTAATACCTGCCGAATCCTGTATTTCAGAATTAACCAGTTCAGGCGGAGCATTGTTCTCGTTATTAGGTGATCTTTTTGAACAAGTTAGAAGTGGCTCAGAAAACTATACACAAGCCCAACATTTTCTTAATAATCTTGCCTCTGAACTAAACCCAAACGACGCTACAACCGATTTTGGTCAGTTAATTAATGGTCTTAATGGTATGGTTGATAATCTCTTTCCAGATTCATCTGTTCATTTAAGTGCAACTTTAGATGTGCCTGATAAATCTATAAAACCACAATTTAATGTAGAAATGGAAAGCAACGTAAAAACTGCCGTTAATTATCAAGGTCATGGAATGATCAGAGCAACGGCTTTTCAGCTCTTGAGATTCGTTCAAGATTTTATAAACAGAACAGCTGAAAACCCACGAGCTACAATATTTTGTTTTGAAGAGCCTGAAATATTTTTACACCCAGCTGCTGCAAATCAAATGAGGGATTCCTTATATGATCTAGCTGGCCCTAGATGCCAAATCGTTGCAACCACTCATTCACCTTACATGGTAAACCTTGGTTCTGAAAAGAGCGTGAGCCTCACAAAGTTCAGCTTAACTGAGACTAACTTTTCTACATCAAGCTCATTTAACCTTGAAGAGGCTTTTTTAACTCTTCAAGGAGATGAGAAGCAAAATTTAAAAATGCTTTTAAAAGTAGATGATTACATATCTAGAATGTTTTTTACTAAAAAATGTATTTTTGTTGAAGGTGACACTGAGGAAGTTGTAGTTAGAGAAACAATAAAAAGGCTATCAGTAGAAGATAAGGCTAAAGTGGTTGGAAATTGTGAGTTCTTACGCGCCAGAGGAAAGGCTGTATTAATATCTATTGCTAAATATTTAAATGCTTTGGATGTAGAGTATATTTTTATGCATGACCGTGATGCTGGCACAGCACGAGCGGAAGCAATGAATGCACCTATATTAGCCCAAACTGGTGAAGACCGAAGGATTATGATTGAAGAGTGCATCGAAGATTTATTAGGTTATCCAGCTCCAAGTTATGAGAAACCGTATAAAGCTCACATTTTTATAGAAGAAAATTGGGGAGACGAGTTTGGTGACTTACCAAATGATTGGAAAACTACATTTATTAGACTTTGTAGCCCATATTTGGATCACCTAGGATAGCGCTTTAGCAAGTTGCTTTTAATGGGGTCACCCATTAGAAAGTTCCGGCCAAGCAGGCAGCTGTGTTTTCTTGATCTTTTTATTCAAACAAGTTAACAGTGACACCCATCCTAAATTTTGCTCTTTTCAAAATTTAGGTCTACGTTTTAGTTAGTGCAAAAAACGAGCAGGGTGTCTTATGGCAATTGCAAGAAAGCGTCAAGTAAGTTTGGTTGATACAAAATACTATCACTGTATTTCACGCTGTGTTCGTCGTGCATTTTTATGTGGAGAAGACCGTTTTACTGGTCAATCTTACGAGCATCGACGAGGGTGGGTTGAAGATAAGCTGCTTGAATTAGCGAAGGTATTTTGTATTGATGTGTGTGCTTATGCTGTTATGAGTAATCACACTCACTTAGTCCAACAATTAATAAGACACCCATCTTAAATTTCAGCTTAGTCAGCAGTGCAGAGCAAGTTTTCGGAGTATTAAAAAATGGACTTTGTTATATGCTTAATTTTATTTTTATTGTTCTATATTTTAGTCAATTATATCCAAAGCATTATTGGGTATTACTCTAAACTAGCTAGAGAATATAAAACGGATTTAATTATTTCTGATTCCTCACTTTTAAAATCAAGCAGTATGTACTTGACGAATGTGGCAGATATTTCTCGTGAGAAAAACAGTGAATATCGGACTTGGCTAAATATCAAATCATTTCAGCAAGGTATATTTATAAGCCAAAAACGGATGTTGATTCTACTATTTCCCAGGAGTTTTTTAATACCATGGGAGCAAATTAGTTTAATAAAAGAAAAAACTAATTTTCTTAAAAATCAATATCTTTATAAAGTCGAATGTAAAAAAGAACCTGTTTATATCATTACGAAATTCGATTTATTAAAAAGCGTAAGTAACAAGAATTTACGAGAATAAATGAAGTCAAATCTTGACTTCACACACCAAAGCTTAACTGAGTTAAATCGCTTTGATATAAGCTATTTTACCCTTTAAAAGCGAAGCGCCTCATATCCTCTTTGTGAATTAGTCTTTAGATTACTAAGAGGGAACAAACTAGGAATGCGCTGAGCGTATACTTTAAACGTAAAACATCGGCGAATTAGCACTCTAATACACGCCGATGTTTATAACTTATTTAAGTAACTACCTTATTAGTAAGGTATTAAGCCTTAGTCTTGTTTGCGGTTAAGACTAATCAAACAGATTGCTAAAAGTAATGTAGCAATCATGCCTGAAGCGCCAGCAACACCTGATGGCATAAATCCATCACGGCCAAAGATGATTAATATAGCATTGGCAAGTATTGCAACTCCGCCTGCTAAGGCAGTAAGCCCGCCAATTGCTTTGCCACCTTTAGCTATAAAAGACAGGCCAAAAACAAGAGCTGCTAATCCCAATAATAATTTAGCTGCGTAGTAAATCATGAATGACAAAGATACCACGCCACTTATTAAAGGTTGTGCGCCTTCTACGGCACCCGCTACTTTTCCAAATGTTGAAAATAAAGTAAGGCCAATGCTCACCTGCACTATGTTAAGAATCGCGCTAAATGTTATAGCCGACCATCCTAGCTGAGAGTTTTGTGTTTGCACCATAGCAGAACCCGCAAAGGCAACAAGTAGAGTGAAAACCACGGCTTCTAGCCCCCATACATACTGCCTTGAAAAACTAATTTCTGCACTGTAAAGGGCAGTAAAAACAGCCTGTGTTAACGCTAACACCAACAATAAAGATGCCGTAATTAGCATGGTGCGTTTATTCGTAAGTTCCATTATGTACCTCTTATAATTTTATATTTTATGCTTTAAAAAGCTGTAATAGCTCTCATACTTGGGTAGAAGACAGGTAAAGCTATTTAATTATTTCACTCAAACCTACAAAAGTAATAATTAATAACAAATAGGCTCAAGCTACGGATTTTAATTAAAACTTAAATCGGCAAAGTCGTTGTGATTCAAGCCATTTATGCCTCTAAAAACGCAGGGTCTCACACTCTCTTTATGAATTAACTTTAGATTACTAAGAGGGCATTTTACACGTATTCTAGCAATGGACATAAGTGACTTTGTAAAAGCCACTTATTGTAGTCGGGCAATGCTGTAAAAGAGCTTAAAACCTACTTTGTTAAGATAGAAATATAAAGTGAGACCAATCACTTAACGCTGTGATAGTTTGTTCTGTAGGGGGCGCAACATAGATTAAACCTGCAATGGCAATAATTGAAGCTAGCGTAATTAACTTATTATCAAAGTCAGCTATTTTTAAAGCGGTGCCAAAAGAGCGTTTAATTCTGACATTACTTAAATCTACACTGTAAATTTCATCCAGCAATAAATGAATTAATCCGCCTAATAAAATAAACCCACCCGTTAACCAGGCAAAGACAGCTGCTTGTGTGGTTGATTGGTCATTCAGTTTCCATGTTACTTGAGTCGTTAATAGCGCGCATAACAGTATAAATAGTAAAGAGTGGCAACTACCTCTATGTACTGTGATCCATTCAAAAATTGGTCTAATAATATATTTCATAAATCCGTAAACCAATAATGGCACTACGATTAACTCGATAAAGCTAATTTCAATAATGAGCTCGGTGGTTATGTAATGCAGTACCAGTAATACAGCGCTGAGTGCGAATAAGTTAAAAATAGTATCGAGTGATGTTGAGTTATCTGAATCTATATCTGGTAATAAGCCGCCGATTGAGCCTAAAAACCATAACCAGAGTGCGCCCTTTAATTCAATATGTCCTGCAGATAATAAGGTGGCTGAGGCTAAGCCTGTGATGATTACGGCAGTATTAAGATGAGTATTGAAGTTTGCCATTGTATCTCTTGATGGGAAAAAGTAGGGCATTCTAACAATTGAAAAGTTTATTGTTCAATGTTCTTTAAAAATTGGGCTTAAATAACCTTAGCTCTGCTTATAAATCACTCTCTAGTAGCCATTTTTAGTGCTAACTGCGTTGAAAGAGCTCAATTAACCATCTTACTTTTTAAACTCGTCATAAAATGCAATTTGCCCTCGACCTGTTTCTTTTACGTGGTAGAGCATTTTGTCACCATTGATCATTAATTCGAGTAGTTCATCACCATCATTAGGGCCTACTGCAATACCAATGCTTGCACCCACGGCGCATGTTTTATTTTGTGAAATATAAATGTCTTGTTGTAACTCTTTTAGCATAGCGATTGATTGCTCACGCGTTGCTGCTTTGTTGTAGGTATTAACCTGCCTTGCAACTATAAACTCGTCACCGCCTAGGCGGATGCATATGTCGGTTTCTTGATTAAAGTGCTTTTTAAATCGGTGTGCTATTTCAATAAGTACTTTATCACCGGCTTCGTGGCCGTAGGTGTCGTTAATGGGTTTAAACTTATCTAAATCAATCATCATTAGTACTAGGTGCTGATTGTGTTTAATGCACTCGCGCAGCGCTTTTTTAAGACGCTTTTCGCCGGCTCGACGATTAAGTAAATCGGTAAGTGGGTCGTGATCGGCTTCAAAGCGGGTTTGAAATTCGCGTTCGGCGCGCTCAGTTACATCATGTAAAATTACTTCAACGAAATGTTCTTGATGAGCGCTTCGCTTTGTTTCACGTTGCTCTGTTAGTCTTACAAATAAGCAGTGCAACCAAATGGTTTTATAGCCCACTTTGCACTCTATATCTAGGGTTGCTTGTGGTGGGTTTTTATCACAACGAATATCTGCAAGCAGGCTTTGTAATTCATCAACGTTATTTAATAGAGCAGGAAAGTGCAATGTTGATAACTCTTCTTCGCCGGGTACGGTAAAGTAATGTTTAAACGCGGGATTAAAGGTGGTGATAATATTTTTGTCATCTAATAAACAAATTCCGGCGCTGGCTTGTTCAAAAATAAGTCTAAATTTAGCTTCTAGTTCTTGAGTTTTTTTACGAAGGGATTGCTCATTACTAATGGTTAGCTTTAACTCATGCATTAAGGCGTTTATACCTTGCGTTAGCCTGCTTATTTCGTCTCGCTTACCTTGCTTAAACTCTAGCATGGTCATGGTTTCGGGATTGGTAGGATCAATTGTCGCAAAGCTGTCTGTTAGGTTTTGAATAGGCTGAGTGAGCCATTTGCGTACTACTAGTGACACAAAAAAAGCGATGACGATTGATTGAATCAGCATTAAAATAAATTCTTTTATAAGTGATGACTGTGCTTGTTGTTCAATAAAGTTATCGTCGGGGTATATGGCCAGTACACCTATAAAAGTGTCTTCTATAAAAGGGTGAACTAATTTAATTAAAACAGCTTCTTTTTTCTTGTTAGTAGAGCCACTTGCAATAAATAAATCCATTTCTCCTTTTGGGTTTACTTCTCCTTCTAAGCTTGCGCCTTGCACTAAATCGTTACTTAATAAGCCATTAATAATTTCTTGGCTTAATTCACGGTCGTTTAGGTAGGCTGCTATGGCGGCTGTTTTTCCCATTGTTTGAGCTAACTGCTGCACGAGTAGGTAATTGGTGTTTTTCTTTTCTTTAAGACCCGAGTAATAAGAAAGTGTTGACGATACTAACGTAACTACAATAGCGACAATTGAGATTGATAGAGCAACGCGTACGTAGAGTGCTTGGCTAATTTTTATCAAATGTGTATACCACTTTTACTGCGTCTGTAACTTGCGATTGAGGAATATAGCCAATTGCAAATTGTGATGCAGCTATTTTGTTTAACGCATCCTCAACGGATGTTGACGGTGATGGGGGCTTTGCGCGCCCTGAAAATAATAACCTTGCCCAATAAGCATTAATTTTTTGCTCATTTTTATTGACCAGTTGCAGGTAAAAATCATTTTTTAATGTTGATTGCGCCGGTAAATCAAGTGGCTTAGAGGTTTCACCATCAGGAAACGTTAAATAACGGCCCATGTAAATATCAATAACTTCGCGCTTAGACAAGGCGTTAATTGTATTGCTTTTATTTACCACCACTACAAACTCTGTAGATTTTGCATTAACACTAACAAGGAGCAGGCAAAGCGGCAGCAACACATAAAGGAGTGAGTTACGATAGCTCATCATTGTTAAAACACCATACTAGCGTTCAAACTTAGCATATGTACTTTGTGGCCTTTGTCTACATCGGCAGGATTACTAAGGCTCCATAACCCCGCGCCTACGGGCTTTATATCAAAGCGGTCTAGTTGGGCTTTTAGCGCTAAGCGCTCCGATAGTTGCCACTTTACACCTATATTAATTGAATGCTGATGAACATAAGGCACTTTAATAGCAGCTTGTGTTGCAAGTGCTAGCTGTTGTATTGGCTCTGAAATTTGATCGGGTATGCCTGGTGAAAAAACAGGTTCGTTTACTTGTATAACATCGTGACGATTTTTTGCTGCTGAAAAGCTCGTGTAAAATATTGCATTATTTACCCTATAACCAGCGCTAATATAAGTGCTGAATACTGATGGAGCTATTATCCAATCGGATTCCGAAATACCTACTTCAGATTGAATAAGCCAATTATTATGATCGTAGGTAAGTCCAAAAGCCGCGTATTCTATACTGTGGCCTTTGGTATTAAATTTGTTAGATATCGTTTGTGCTTGTGGCCATATACTTTGTGGTACTGCGTCTAGTAAGGCTAAAAACTCATCCAATGAGGTTAACTTATAGCCTCCAAAATCTGATTTAGATAAAGAGAAACGTGCGGTCCATGCATCTAGAGAATAGGTGGCACTAAAGGTGGTTAAATTATCAAAATCAATAAAAAAGTCATCATTATAGGCTTTTAACTTTGCTGTAGAGCTTCCATATGCGAGCTTTAAACGTAAAAAACCTTCATCAATGGCTTTACTGTATTCAATATCCACACCGTCGTAATTTCCTGCAATGTTTGCAAAAGAGTAGTATTCGTGAGGAGGGCGGATCCACAAATAGGCGTATCCTACATAAGGATATTCGGAGAGTAAGTAAAGGTCGCTGTTTAGCCTGCCAGCACGAATAGCCCAATGGCGTGAGGGGCGATAACGAACGAAAGCGAGTTCTAAAAAGTTATCAAGACTTTTGAAGCTATGATCTTGTACTACTACTTGAACCACAGAGTCCCAGTTTTTTGAGAGCGATATATTAGCTTGCCCACCTAAAATTGAATCACGCGTTACTGAAAAACCGGTATCGTTTTCGTTTAAATAATTAGATGCAAAGGCGATATCTGAATCGTCAGTGTAACTGAGTGTTAAAGATGCAAAACCACTAAATTGCACGTCTATTTCATTTGCATCGCTTTTATTAGCAGCAGAAATTACCAATATAGCTATGGCAATTGTACCTCGGAACAACATGTTAGCGCTTATTTTTATGATATGGATAATAAAAAGATAGCACATTTTTTAAAATTACCAACTTACTCAACATAAGATTTTACCAAAGGCGTTAGCATGGCAAAGCTAAAAAAATTACACTCTTTATGCTTGGTTTTTAATTTACGTTAAATTGTAAATAAGCACACATAACACCATCATAAATTCCATATAAAAGGGGTAATTAAAGTTGCTTTAATTTTACCTCCTAAAGTAATAATTTATTAACTAAGTAACCATAATTATATTATTTGTTAACTGTTGGGATGTTATATTGTTGCAATTACTATTTGATATAGTATAACATTCACGCCATCTAATTTCCCTAAATAGAGTTTGAGTGTGACAACACCTACCGCGATTAATAAAACACCAACAATTGCCCCTAAAACTTTTGATAAACAACTTAGCAATGCAGAAGCCGACCTGAGTGATGCGATGATTGAAGTGAGTTCTTTAAATTTTAGTATTAAAAATGACGCTATTTTAAAAAACTTAAGCTTTAGTGTGGCTGCAGGTGAGGTTTATGCGCTACTTGGTGGTAATGGTGCAGGTAAATCAACCACGTTAAAAACGTTACTTGGGTTTAATAAACCAACCGAAGGCTCTGTAAAAGTAGCGGGTAAAGAGGTGAGTAAAGCGCTTGATTTTGTGCGAGGTAAAACAGCGTATTTGCCAGAGTCGGCTACGTTATATCCGCATTTAACTGCTCGTGAAAATGTTGAATATTTTTTATCACTCGCTGATATTAAAAAATCAGATGAGCAAATTAACGCGGCTTTTAATCGTGTTGCACTGCAACACGATGCGTGGGATCGCCACATGCAAACTTATTCAAAAGGTATGAGGCAAAAAACAGCAATTGCACTTGCGATACTGCGTGAAGCACCCATTTTTTTACTTGATGAGCCAACCTCTGGTCTTGATCCTGTTGCTATTGATGAATTTAATCAACTTGTACGAGAGCTTGCATTAAATGGTGCGACCATTTTAATGGTTACCCACGATGTATTCGGTGCCTGCCAAGTCGCTAATCGAATTGGTTTACTTAAAAACGGTGAGCTGGTGGGAGAGTTTGATGCGCCCCAAAGTGGGCGTATTGATACCGAGCAAGTACACGCTGCGTTTGGGCATCACGCTAAAAGAGGTGCTTAATGAGTATAAATAACTTTTCAAAGGTGGTGATTGTTGCCAAAGATGAGTGGCGTTATTGGCTACGCTCAAAACTAGCAATGACCGTGCTTGCTATTGGTTTGGTGCTCACGCTTGCTTCGGTAATTGTAACGGCTATTACCATGATGGAGCTAAGCCATGCTCGTCATGAGTTACAAACAACAAGCGATAAGAGCTTTGTTGATCAACCCGACCGCCATCCACACAGAATGGTGCATTATGGGCATTATGCATTTAGAACGCCTTCACCACTGAGTACGCTTGACCCGGGTATTGATGCCTACACAGGCAACTCTATATTTTTAGAAGGGCACAGACAAAACAGCGCAATGTTTGCAGATAGTCGCCAAGGGACTGCATTAACTAAATTAGGCAGTTTAACGCCTGCATTTATTGTGCAAACACTCGCACCGTTATTATTAATATTAATTGGCTACAGCGGTATTAGCCGAGAGCGCGAATCGCAAACGCTTTCGTATTTGTTATCGCAAGGTACATCGGGTGTAACGCTAATTGCAGGTAAAGGATTGGCGCTACTTTCTGTTGTGGGCTTAATTTTAACTCCGCTTACGGTATCGGCTTTATTTACGGTTGCTGCGGGCGAAAGCTTACTGGCAGTTGTAAGTTTTGTTGTTGGCTACGCTTTATATTTAACTGTGTGGGTATTACTGATTTTACTGGCATCGAGCGTGTTTAGTAAAAACAGTGGTAGCTTTACCGCACTTGCCTTTGTGTGGATTTTACTGTGTATTGTTATGCCACGCGTAGCAAGTACCAGTGCCTCAACGGCTGTGCCATCTGCCGGTAAAATAGAAACAGACTTTGCTGTAAAAGCACAACTTAGAAAATTAGGCGACGGCCATAACGCAAACGATCCTGCCTTTATGCAATTTAAACAATCACTTCTTAAAAAGTACAACGTTAAAAGTATAGATGAGCTACCCGTTAATTTTAGAGGATTAGTAGCCAGCGAATCTGAAGCAAAATTGACTAACGTACTAAACAAATTTGCCCAGCAACGTATGCAAGCTGAGCTTAAACAAACGAAGGTATCTCGTTATTTTGGCTGGGTTTCACCTATGGTGGCTATTCGGTCGTTATCGATGATAGTAGTAGGGACGAGTATTGAAACTCATCACCGCTTTTTGCGTGAAACCGAACAGTTGCGTTTTGACTTTGTGCAAGGGCTTAACAAAGTTCATGTAGAAAAGCTTAGCTACCAAGACGATATGAACCGCAATGCCAGTACCGAAGCGACTAAGCAAGCTCGTGTAAGTGCACAAAATTGGCAAGTACTGCAAAACTTTACTTTTAATGTAGATACCGCACAAGTAAGAGCGCAGCGAAGTATCCCTGCATTTTTACAGTTATTTCTTTGGATTGCAGTGCTGTTAGGCGGTATTAAATTTGTAGGGAAGCGTTTGTTATGAGTTATGTATTTTCACAGCTAATTCGTGAATGGCGTTTTTTACTTCGCCAAAAATATTTAGTGATATTACTAGCATGTACATTTGCTATATCGGGGTTTGCAGTTTTCAGCGGCCTTAGTGAAGTAAGCCAGCAACAACATTCTATTGAGCGTTTAAAAACGGCTGATTTAACTGAATTAGCTAACGTACAAAATAAATACAGTGATGCTGGTTCGCTTGCCTATTACAGCTTTCATTTAACGTATTCAGCACCTTCAAATTTAGCGTTTGCTGCTTTAGGCGAGCGCGATATTTATCCGTGGAAACACCGCTTAAATTTACTTGCCCTAGAGGGACAAATTTACGAAAGCGATTCACAAAACGCAGAGCTAGCGCAGGCAGGTAAAATTGATTTTGTATTTGTAATTAGTGCATTAGCACCGCTGATAGTTATTTTACTATTTCATGATTTATTTGCTAATGAGCGAACAAGTGGTAGGCATGATTTATTAGTAACTACTGCTAGGTCTTACTTTGCATTATGGGGGGCACGTATAGCTGTAAGGTTAATAGCAGTAATAGTGTGTTTAATGTTGCCATTTTATGTAGGTACATTGCTTAGTCATTCGGCCCTTGCTGATGTGGGGTTTGTTACTTTTATATGTGTAATTTACATTGCGTTTTGGACTTTGCTTAGTGTGTGGTGGGGCAAAAATGCCAACAGTGCGCCGGGTGTTGCTTCAACATTAATCGGTTTTTGGGTGTCAGTTGCCTTTATTATTCCTATTTTAGGCGATTTAGTTATAAACAAAATGGTTCACTCACCAAAGGGCGGCGACATTGTGCTTACTCAGCGTGAGGCGGTTAACGATGCATGGGACTTACCAAAGAAAACCACAATGGATGCTTTTGTAGCATCAAATCCACAGTGGAAAGATCATGTTGATATGCAAAGCGAGTTTGAATGGAAATGGTATTACGCATTTCAGCAAGTTGGAGACGAAAAAGCAGGTGAACTTTCACATGCTTATCGTGATGCAGCGCACACAAAGTATCAACTAGCGGGGATTGTATCGTGGTTTTCACCACCACTTTTGCTACAACGCAGTTTTACCCGATTGGCGAGCACTGATGCTTTAGCTGCATTTAGATATGAATACCGTATGCGAGGATTTCATAAAAGTTTGAGGGAGTTTTACTACCCTTGGCTGTTTATAAAAGGCAACCCACCTAAAGCTGCGCTTAAGAGTATGCCTAGCTTTAAAAAAACAATGCTTAATGAAACGGATGAGCCTGACGTTACAGGCGTTAAGCTAAAAGAAAATTTATGAGTCAACTAATTAACAAGGTTTATAATGAATACCAATAAAAATGGGCTAAAGCTCAGCTATTTAAGCGCATGCTTAGTCAGTTTGTTTAGCAGCCACGCTATGGCTGCTGAACAAACCTCAAAGGATGACAGCGTAAATAATAGCCCTATAGAAAGATTGGCAGTGATTGGCTCGCGCCAAGCTTATCAAGGCAATTTTAGCCCTTTAGAAACACCGCAATCAGAATTAAAAATAGATTTAGAAGCGCTTGAAAACGCAGGTGCTATAAATTTAAATCAAGCGCTTGATTTATCGGCATCGGTAGCGCGTCAAAATAACTTTGGCGGACTTTGGAATAGCTTTGCGCTACGTGGCTTTGTAGGCGATGAAAACTTACCAAGCAATTACCTTGTTAATGGGTTTAATGCCGGGCGTGGTTTTGGTGGCTCACGTGATTTGTCGGGTATTGAATCGGTTGAGGTGTTAAAAGGTCCACGTGCTGCTTTATTTGGCCGTGGTGAACCTGGCGGTACAGTAAATCTCGTTACTAAGCGCCCAACGTTTGATACAAGCGGCGAGCTAAAGCTAAGCGTAGGCAGCTTTGACACCTACCGCGCTGATGTAGATTACACCACGCCCCTTAGCGACGACGTAGCAATTAGACTGGTTGGTTTTTATGAAGACGCAAAAAGCTTTCGCGATACGATAGAAACAACTAAACAAGGCTTTAGCCCATCAATAACATGGAATATTAATGATAATAGCCAGCTAATATATGAGCTTGAATACAGCGACCAAGAGGTCCCTTTTGATAGAGGCGTATTAGCCATAGATGGCGAACTTGGTTTAATACCACAGAGCCGCTTTTTAGGTGAGCCAGGTGATGGCCCAATAGAGGCTGACGTACTTGGCCATCAATTAGAGTTTATTCATGACTTTAATGATAATTGGAGCGTATTGCTGGGCGCTAACTACCGTGATACCTCGCTGGAAGGGTTTGCTACCGAAACTGGTTTTGATGGCGTGATTGATGGCGAAGTAAATCGCTTTAGGCGCTACCGTGATTACAATGCAAAATATCAGGTATTTAGAGCAGAGGTGACAGGTAATTTAGAGGCTGCAGGGTTGGATCACCGTTTAATAATTGGGGTTGATTCTGATAAGTTCGAAAATGATCAATTTGTTCTTCGTGTACGTGGCGATCAGTATATAAATGTTTTTAATCCTGTATATGGAGCGTATGAGTTACCTACGCCAACGGCCAATACCGATAAGTTAGAAGTGCAAGAGTCGTTAGGTGTATTTATACAAGACCAAATAAGCCTAACCGATAAGCTTGATGTACGTATTGGTATACGTTTTGATGACTACCAGCAAACACTCAATAATCGTTTAGCTGATACACAATCAAAACAAAATGAGTCACGTGTTAGCCCTCAGTTAGGTGTTGTGTATGAGGCGAGCGAGTTTGTATCTGTTTATGCCGCTTATGGCGAAAACTTTAGGCCTTTATCAGGCACTGATATAAATGGCGATGGGTTTGAACCAAATCAATCTACTTCAACAGAGTTGGGAGTTAAATTTACTTTAAACGATGGCGCTTTATTTGGCACTATCGCGATGTTTAAAGTAGAGCAAGACAACATGCTGGTGGTTGACGATCCCACTGCATTTACTTTTGCTGCAATAGGGGAAGCACAAAGCAAAGGCATAGAGATTGATATAAACGGTGAGCTAACGAATGATGTAAACCTATGGTTATCGTATGCGTATGTTGATGCAACTATTGAAAACTCATTTTTTGATGCTAACTTTGGCTATACCGTTGAAGCGGGTAGTTCTTTATTAAATATTCCTAAACATCAACTTAGTTTACAGCTTGTTAAATCAGCCGAGTTATATGGCAAAGCAATTAAATTTGGCGCAGGTTTAGTCTATGTAGACTCTCGAAACGGCTTTTTTGGTACCGATTTTGAGTTACCAAGCTATACAACAGCGCGCACGTTTATAGATATTGATGTAACTAAGGCAATTGGCTTGCGTGCAGAGGTAGATAATCTGTTTGATGAAACCTATTACACTAATTCATTTGCTGATGCATGGGTTCAACCGGGCACACCCAGAAGTGTAAGACTATCTGCAACGTATAAGTTTTAAACGTAAACTAAAACGATACTAACGAAAAGGCTGCTTAAATTAAGCAGCCTTTTTGCTTAGTTAAAAACTTAGTTAATAACTCGATTAAAATGGTGCATAGCCGTCGTTCGTCTTTTTAGGGTTAATCCAGCGCTGTTTAGCATCAATAGGAATGCGTGGTGCACCTTGTGCTGGTAATCGCCCGCGTTCTCCATACAACCACAAAACAAAATTAGTTCGCTCACCACTGGTAATAGGCTTTGCTGCGTGTGCAATATTGCCACGGTGTAACATGGCAGTGCCGGGCTTAAACGTAAGTGATTTAATGTCGCCTGTGTAGGGGTGATAAAAGTCAACTTCTGACCCTGTAAACTCTTCGCCTGGTAAGTTTAAGTTAATATTAAGCGTTACGGCCGATGCATCGGTATGTGGGCGAATTGACGAATCTGTGTTTGGCTCATAATAAATAGAAAAACCAAATGTTTGTGTATCAAACCCCGTAACCTCCGGGAACAGCATACGCGAAATAGGGCGCATGTAAGTGTTTAGTATTTCGTTATAAAACGCTTGAAAGCTTGGCGCTGCTAAATAACCTTCTGATCGGCTATCAAGCATGGCACCACGGCGATTTAACACTATGCCATATGGTGGGCGCATAGGAATTTTCGAATTCCATACTTGTTCTAAATACCCGCGTAATACGGCAAGGCGCTCTGGATCAAAGAATTGAAATTGAAATACATCAGGCGCAACTTCGTGTAATAACGCTTTTACGGCCAGCTCTTTTGATGGATCTTCCCATGCTTGCTTTACTGCTTCACGTAGGTTTTTATCAAGTAGTGTGTCGTCAAGCGTAAACATTGAGCCATCTATTGATGTTGTTTCCCATTCGCTCCACGCGTTTGTAATTAGGTCGGTGTTGCTATTCCAAAAGTGTTGTACTGCTGGTTCACGGTAAAGCATGGCTTGGCGTGTAGGTAACTCTAGAGCACGCGCTAGCTGTAATTGATTGGCAAACATTTTGTGTAACTCCAGTTGTTGAATTTGGTTTATATCAATCTAGGAGTGCAATTTATTGCATTTGATTTAGTAGATAAACAGCCAGCTTTAGGAAACAGAATATACTATTTATTGATAATGAAGGTTTGTATACTTTTTGAAGCAGAGAAAGCTAGCTTTGTAGATAAGCAAAAGGCTGCACAATATGCAGCCTCTTGTTGGTGTAATTTAAGTTGCTTAATAAATACTAGTGGGTTGCTCTGTCGCCCCAAATATCTTCTAGGCGGCTGTCGCGACCACAACGCCAACGATAAGTGTTGTATCGGATTGGGTTGTTTTTGTAATAATCTTGGTGAAAGCTTTCCCTCCCTTTAATAGGGTAAAAGGTACTTGCGTTTAGTATAGGTGTAACCACAGTTTGATTAGGAAACTCGGCTACAACAGCTGCTTTTGTTTTTTCAGCTAATTTACGTTGTTCGTCGTTTTGTACAAATATAGCGCTTAGGTAACTAGGGCCTTTATCGCAAAATTGGCCTATGGCATCAAAAGGATCAATATTAACCCAGTAATGATCAAGTATACCTTTATAGCTTACTATGGCTGGATCGTAAGTGATTTCTACGGCCTCGTAATGGCCTTTATGATTACCATTGTATGTCGGGTTTTTAAGTTTGCCGCCTGTAAAGCCCGATATTACATCGGTTACGCCTTCTAGCTTTTCAAAGTCACTTTCCATACACCAAAAACAACCTCCAGCTAAAACGGCTTTTTCGGTTTTAGCTGCATGAGTTAATGTGCTAAACAATATTGCGGCAGATGTTAATGCGAGTGCGAGTGATTTTTTCATAAAATTATCCACCTGAAGTGTGAGTTTAAATACTTATGAAGTTAGACCCGCTAAGTGCTAATACTATTTCATTGTAGAGGCATAGTTTTAGCTGGCTAACTTATATATGGTGCAAACTAATGTGCCTATGATGTTTTATAAACGTAAAGCTGGTATTTAGATCACTTTTTAGTTAGCAGCATTGTTTAATTAGTTTAGCCAAATAAGCGTTATTTAATAGGGTGTTGAATTATGCTGGCTTGTTCATTAAAGTGACAACATTCGAGATATAAATTAGCAGGTGATAAATGAACCAGTTAACTGAAAAATCAATAAGCTGCCCTTATTGTGGAGAAAGTATAGAAGTATTACTTGATGCAGCAGATATTGATGAGCAATACATAGAAGACTGCCAAGTATGCTGTAAGCCTATTTCGTTTGTAGTATTTGAAGATGAGGACGAGTTAAACGTTAATGTTTACAGTGAAGACGAAGCATTTTAACTAGTTAATTAGATATTAGGCTGCAAAATTGCAGCCTTTTTATTGTGTATGTGTTTGGTTAGCTATTTTGCTCACGCGCTAATTGGTTAGGAAGAAGTTCTTCTACTATTTCGCGTGCTGGAAGTGTATAGCGTGTGCCGTCAAACATTACTGAGGTAAACTCGTTAATATTAGTAATGCCTGTTAAGGTCCAGCCTTCGCCGCGCTTTGGGCAATATACTGTGGTAGTGGGTTGTATTACTTTAAAATCGTCACTCATTACGTTATCTACTCTTTTTGCTTTAAAGATAATGCTTGTTAATGGGGTATGGTAAGTTAATAATGCCTGCCCATAAAGAGCTAATTTAACTAACCACTTAAATAAAATGTTTAATACCACAAAGCTTGAACGCGTTACGCTGCGTTTAATTACCCACAAACACGCTGCGTGTTTATTTAATATTTTAAACCACCCGCATGTGTCAGAATTTAACGACTACGAAACACCGCTCAGCAAAACACAAATCAAACAATTAATACAAGATGATATTAGTGCCTACTACGAAGGCGAAGTGATTAGAGTTGCAATTGAACATAATACATCTGGAAAGTTAATGGGTACTTGTGGGCTTTATAATTTAACACCGTGTAAAAGTAGTGCGTTTATAGGATTTGAGCTGCACCCCGACTTTTGGGATAAAGGCGTAATGTTTGAAGTAGTCACTGGTTTTATTGAAGCGCTACTTAAGGATATTCCGCTTAAACATTTATCGGCTGAGGTGAGTGCACACAATGCACGTTCACATAATTTACTTATTAAGTTAGGTTTTAGCTTAAGAGAAAATTCTATTTGGCATAAATCACTTTAACGAATGACGGCAATTATAAGTGTTTATCTTTTTTCAATCCTGAAAGGTCAACGCCTCCAAGTGTAAATAAAATACAAAAAATAACGGCTTTCTATTATAGTTAAGCGTAAGCAAATGAATTTGTTACCCGTGTTTTATTAAATATTTACGCTTAACAAGGATTTTATATGCTAGAAAAACTATCTCAAGATGCGCTTGTTATTTGGGCTACCATTGACCCAATAGGCACTATGGCGCTGTTTGCTGCGCTTACTTCTCATTTAACAGATCAGCAACGTCGTAAAACAGCCTTTAAAACGGTGCTTTACGCTGGTTGCGTACTATTGGGTTCTATTTTAATAGGGCAGCTAATACTTAATGCGATGGGAATTAGGTTGGTGTCGTTTCAGTTAGGAGGCGGAATTATATTGTTTTTGTTTGGCCTGCAAATGATATTTGGAAACGATTCTAACAAAGCTAAACAAGACCCCGATCACGATATAGCCGTGTTTCCGCTAGCTATACCAGCAACTGCGACCCCTGGCGCTATTTTGGCGGTGATACTACTTACCGACAACCATATACACCCAATTACGACTCAAATAGGCACAGCGCTTGTTACAATTGGTGTGTTGGGTATTACTTTAATACTATTGCTGCTTTCGGGTAAAATAATTAAGCTTATTGGTACTAGCGGCGCGTCTATTTTAACGCGTGTGATGGGGATGATTTTAGCCGCGTTTTCGGTTGAGCTTATTATGACCGCGCTTGAAATAAAACAATGGGTTAAGCTCGATTAAATAACTCCTAAACATTTAAAGGAATGCCGGATGGCAATAAAAATAACAAAACACTATTTTATTAATTTAAGTTTAGCCGTAGTCATTTTTGCTATAGGTATTTTAGCCATACGTTATTACAACCATTATGTATCGGCCTATACAGATGTAACAATTAACTCAAGCGTGCTTAATGAGTCGCGCAAAGTGTTTATAAGATTACCCGCTAATTACAATCCTAAAAAAGCGTATCCGTTAATTATTAAAACCGATGGAAACTTTAATTTAGATACATGGGATAAAGCACTTACAAAACAAGCTAAGAGCGAAAAAGGGGATAAGGCTATATTGGTGTCTATTCCTAATTTGTTTTTTACAGATACACGTAATCGCGATTTAGTGCCTCCTTATGCTCGCCAAGATGTAAATACACAAGCGCGCCCTGAGGGCGAAACACTTATAGAGCCTAATGGTGAAGCCGACAAGTTTTTAGCGTTTATTGAAACTGAGTTATTCCCGTATTTATCGGCAAAATATAAGCTTAGTAATAACCGTGTATTAAGTGGTTTTTCGGCCGGTGGTAGCTTTGTACTTTATACACTGCATACGAGGCCTGAACTGTTTAATGGCTACTTTGCATTTAGCCCAGCGGCTTGGTATGACGACATGACAGTGGTTAATAATGTAGAAGCGTTTTTAACTACTCAAGCTAACAAAGTTAAGGCGCCTACTTATTTATATCTTTCGGTGGGTGGAGCAGAGCATCCGTTAATGTTAAAAGCGTTTAATAATTTAGAGTCTGCTTTAAAAGCAAACCCTAATAATAACCTCGCGTGGCAAAGCGCTATAAACGAAGGTGCTGAGCATTCAGATAATCCACCACTTAGTGTATCAAAGGCATTAGCTGGTTATAGTGCGTTTATTAAAAAGTAGGTTAGATAGGTTTAAATGGTAACTGTATGTATATACAGTGCCGCTGTTTTATCTATTTATGATAACGAATCAGTTTTATAGCACTTTATTTAGTTTAATATTATTAACGACTTACAAAGGGAAGTTGGTTTAAGTTATTTTTGACAGGAAATATATTCACTGTGTTTATATACAGTGCGCAGCTATTGAGTTAGAATGCAGTCAGTACCTATGAGCATATACACATCTATTTGTTACTGCTTTTAATCAGCTTTGTGATCAGTGATAAGCAGTGTAAGTACTTTGCAATTTCAATATAATTTCACCATCTTTTTACACTCTTAATGCAGTTAATATAAATTAGCTGGTGGCTTTATAATAAAAGAACACATCATACTAAATGTTATTATAATGCTAAACTTAGCAATAGAGTCAAATTAAAAAAAGTAATCAGTAAGGTAGTGCAAATAATAAAGCGGGAGGTTTAGGTAAAAAAGAGCATTTATAAAAATGCTCTTTTTTAAGTTACTACTACTTTGCTTTGATCGGTTTAAAAAACAATACCAGTGCAATTATAAATGCTGAAACGCTACAAATTATAAATACGTTTTTCTCACCACCAGGTATGTATTGCATAAATGAGGTAAAAAACTGACCCGAGAATACAGCCATCGTAAAGTACGATAAATTACGGCCGCGTACTTTCACATCACTGAGCTCTACCGTCATATGGTTTAAAAGCGGGATACTAAAACCAAATCCTATACCTATTAATATTGCGCCTAAAATTAAAAGTAGAGTGCTTACTTGTGTAAAACAAATATACGATAAACTAAACGCTAAAAAGGCAAATGCCAAAACCTTGGGCTCACCAAGCTTCTTTGTTATTTTAGGCATAAAGCCTGCGGTAACTACAGCCACTAAAGATATAAATGCGAGTAGTTGGCCTATTTGTGATTCGTTAAAGTTTTCTTCGTTCATTGTAATGGGTAGTAACACAGTAGACGTAAAAAATATGGTCATCGCGAGTGTTGAAATTACATAAACGCTTTTTAACGAGAGACCATTATTAGCTTTGTGGCGTAGATGTTCTGACACTTCATCGCTATTACTAGCCAGTGAGTTTTTACTTGGCACAAACAATAAAAGCATGGCCAAAAATACCCACGCTATTAAATAAAGTGAAAATGGCAGCGCCCAAAATTGCGACGCTAATAATCCGCCTAAAAATAAAAATATAACACCGCCTAACTCTATCGCCATGCCTTGTTTTGCAATCATGCCAAGGCGTGCTTCGCCTGTGTACCACGCAGAAATTAAAACCGTACAACTTGCCATTACCACAGCAGTTATACCGCCGAGTAAAAATCGATTAGCAAATACAAGCGTTGGGCCTTTTAAAAAGTAAGCACTGGCACCTGCAACCCCATATAAAAATAACCCAATTACTAAAAGTTTATAAGCTCCGTATTTATCTATTAATTTTCCTGCTAGCGGCGCAAAAACCACAGCGCCTAACGATGGCAACGTAATTAAAAGTACAGTGTTATCGGTTATACCTAATCCTTGTGAAATACTTACTAAACCTGGCGCAAGTAGGGTTCCCACCATAATAGTTAAGCTGGCGATACACAGTAATGTAAAGCTACCCGCTGTTTTTAACATACCCATTTTTACTCCTTAAGTTTTAAGCGATTACTTTTTAGCAAATGAATTAAAAATGCCACTTAGCAAAATAAATATAATGCTTACAGCAACAACGCCAGGCCATTGATAAAGTGCAAATGCTTTAACACCAACCATTGAGCCAACAGCGCCTCCAATGTAATAACCCAGCATGTAAATTCCATTTATGCGACTTTGCGCAGTGGGGTCAATACTAAAAACACGCACTTGGTTAGCCACTTGCGCACTAAATATGGCAAAGTCGATTAGAATAATGCCAATAACTAACGACGCTAAACTGCCATTAAACAAACCTGTAATAGCAAAGCCGATTGCCGCAAGCGTAAGTGCAATCATAATTAGAGCTTTAGATCCCAGTTTGCTGACCCATTTACCCGATGACTTAGCCCCAATTACGCCAGCCAATGCTATTACACCAAATAAACCGGCTTGTTGAGCGTTGTAGTTAAATGGCTCGTTACTTACATAAATTGCAAGTGTTGCCCAAAGCACATTAAATGATGCAAACCAAAATGCACCCGAAAGTGTAAAGTGCTGCAGTGATTTATGTTTAATAAACAACGCCAACGTACTTTTAATGAGAGGCCAGTAACACAAATTAGTGTGTGGCTTATTGCTAGGTAAAAACACGCGCAGTAATATACCAAATAATGCCGCGAGTACTGCCGACATTAAAAATACACTTCGCCAACCAAATTGCTCACCTACAAACCCACTTAACGTTCTTGAAAGTAAAATACCGATGGTTAAGCCCATCATTAATGTGCCTAATGTGGCACCTTTTTGCTCGCTCGATACAAGCGATGCTGCAAAGGGTATTAATTGCTGGGTTATATTGGCGCTTACACCAATTAAAAATACCGATATAAGTAATAAAGGTAAGTTAGGTGCAAGCATTGCTGCACTACAAGCCACTACTAATAAGCTCGACAAAATAGTAATTAAACGCCTGCGAGCAATCGAGTCACCCAACGGAGAAATAAATAATAACGCAAACGCGTAACCAATTTGTGTAAGCGCGGGAATACTCCCTAGTTGCGAATCAGTTAAATTAAATTCGTTAGCTATAAGCGGTAAAATAGGCTGGTTGTAGTACAAGTTTGCTGCTGTTGCGGCAATTGCAGTGGTCATTAGTAATAAAATAAATCGACTTAATGACTGATTTTGTTCAGGTTTGGTCATAGCTGTCTTGTGTTGTTAACTCATGCCGCTATGGTATGAGTTCTTTACCTATAACAAAAATGATATTATTTTATAGAATCTATACAAAAAATGTATTTAAGGTGCGTAATGGATATTAAAACATTAAAAAGTTTTGTCAGCGTGGCTAAGCATCAGAGTTTTTCAGAAGCGGCCAAAGAGCTACACACCGTGCAACCTGCAATAAGTAGGCATATTGCACAGCTCGAAAGCGAGCTTAATGTTGTGCTGTTTATAAGAAATTCACGCGATGTTGCAATAACTCAAGCGGGTGAGCAGCTATTAAAAGATGCACGCGCTATTTTGGCTCTAGCTGACAAAGCTAAAACTCAGGTTAAACGTGCCCACAACGGGCAGGTAGGTACACTTAATATTGCGCACTTAAGCTCGGCATGTTTAACCTTTATGGCAGCACTGGTTCGAGAATATAAACAGCAATACCCAAGCGTACACGTTACATTGTTTGAAATGACTGCAACTGAGCAAATACATGCGTTTAAAAATGATTTAATTGATGTGGGTTTTTCACGGCCTTTACCTGATTCAATTAATGATGAATTTGTAAGTCATACTATTTATGTAGATTCATTGGTGGCCATCGTTAATCAAAACCATGCGCTGGCAAATTATAAAAATATTGATTTAGCTAAACTAAAAAATGAGCCATTTATTATTTTTAATAGAGAGGAAGCACTTGGTCTTTTTGATGAAACCATTTTGCAATGCAAACAAGCTGACTTTTCACCTAACATTATTAGCCAACCTAGGCATATGCAAACATTAGTTACTGAAGTGGCTGCTGGCCTTGGTGTGGCAATTGCGCCTTATTGCGTACGTAAATTATATAGTGAAGGGTGCTATTTTATAAAACTGAGCGACGTACTCACGCAAATCCCGGTGCTATTACAAATTAAAAAAGCAGATACCAATGCGGCTGTTAATGCATTTGTTGAAATAGCCTTAAATGCAAAATTGAGTATTGAAAAAAGTATGGCGGAATAAAAAAAGCCCAGTTAAAAAAGTTAAAAGGGCTAAAAGGGTTGTGCTTAGGGAAGTTGTAGTCGTTTTTAAACTTATATTTAGAGCTTATATTTAGAACTTATATCTAAAACCAAATGCTATACCGTCATCTTCCGACTGCTCCATTTGTGCTTGTTGATCGTCGTTATCACTTTCAAAGTCGCTAAAGTCTTTACGCGCTTCTACGTAGGCAATAGTGTCTTCGTCAATTAAGTAGTGAAGGCCAATAACAGCAAACTGACGCTTAAATACATCGTCTGGATCGGCGTTAAAGTTTGGCTGAATTACGTAGTCATCACCGGCATCAAACACGTTGTAGGCAATAAAAGGGCGAAAATCGTTATCAAAGCGGTAAGATGCAAATGTTTCTACACCTATTGCGTCATCAATTAAGCGACCAATATTATCGGTGTCGTGGTTTTTGTTTTTATTTATGTTGGCAGCAACATAAAGGCCGGGCTTATCAATATTGCCCCACATAATGCCCGCACCGTAAATTAAATCTTCAACATTGCGAGTAGAACCATCGCCAAACGTTAAATCAAACTCGCCACGGTTAATACCCGCTGTAAGCGTGAGCATATCGGTAGGGGTATATGTTACAGATGCACCAAATGTGTAGTTAAATTCAACTTCTTGGGCTGCACTATCGCCAGAGTTCCATAGCGTTTCGCATTCTTCTTCTGAAATATCGCTTACGTCACAGGTATAAAATTCGCTGTTTTTAAGCTGCGCTTGTACTGCAAAACTAAAATCGTTATAGCTATTGCGGTACTGCACTAACTTATCGCCACGGCCAGTGCCATTTACAGCGCCATCGTCTTTGTTATAGGTGTAAACGCCAGCTGCATTACCATCCCATACAAAGCTATTATTTGTGCCATAAACTACGTCGTACCATGCACCCCATTGTTTACCAATGGTAAGTTGACCGTACTTTTCGTGTGAAAGGCCTGCGTAACCTAAACGGTTATACAAAAACTCGTCCTGAATTGATTCAAAACGATTATTATAAATTATATCGCTGCTGCCAACAGGGTTTACACCCCATTCTACGAGTGCAAGGGCAGTCCAGTCTTTCTTGAGCTTTCGGGTAAAGCCAAAGTTAATGCGCGAAGTACCGTTAACAACTTCGGTTTCGTTTTGTGTGTTAATTACACGCACATCAAGATATCCACCTACTTTTAGAGTGTTTTTATCATCTTTGTATAACTCTACCGCCGAAACAGCGGGTGCTAATACAATACTTGCGCTAATCAGTGTCGCTAATTTTTTGCTCATCTTGTGTGTTGCCCTGTGTAAATTTCAGTGTTTTTACGTAGGTAAAAATTCAGGTTCGAAGATTAACAAAGCAATAAACGGCTCAAAAGTGAAAAAAAATCAACAAAATTGGACGGCAAACTTAATTGACATTCACTCGAGGTTAATTTTGTTTTTCAGGTGTTGCTGAGGTTTGTTTTTTTAGTTGTTTTATAGGTAAAAAGGATTGGTAATAAGTGGTGTGTTAAAATTCTAATTTGAATTAATTTCATCTTGATTAAAAAATAGCGACTAGTGCAAAAGCTCTAAAAGTGCTTTATTTTCATAAATATAACTTTTTATTGTTATAGGTTGTACAAAAATGAGTTAAGTAAACACACAAACACGTTAAAAGTGTTTTTACTCTAGGGTCTGTTGATCTTTGCGGATTAAAATTTGTTCAAACTAGGGGCTATTTAATCGCGGCGCGAGGTTTGTAACCTAGTGGGCTAAGTAAAAACCGAGCAACAAAGAGTAAATAGCCCCTAGGAAGACCCCTTTGGGCAGCGCCTGTTTGGCATTAATGCTACGTTATCGCCCATTTATGGGGAATAACCACACTACATAGACTCTGCCTTGCCTTAATACCAAACAGACTGCTGAAAATTTAACCTTAAAAGATCAACAGACCCTAATATATATACCAAATTCTAAACGCTCATATCGGTTTATTATGAATGTATTTATGAATTTTAATTTATCTAAGTTGAATAACAATTTGCAAAAACACTAAATCTAATTTGTTATTTTAATTACGAGTAGCTCAGTGATAATAATTGCCTTAAACGACGAGGTTTGCCTTTAAACTTTCATAGAAAAACAGGCCATTTTGGTTTAAACTGCGCGCAATTTAAATACATCATTACTCCTTTGGAGGGTAGCGCTATTATTAGTACAGCTAATGTCACCATGCAATTTGGTGCTAAACCATTATTTGAAAATATCTCAGCAAAATTTGGCGACGGAAACCGTTATGGTTTAATCGGTGCAAATGGTTGTGGTAAATCAACATTTATGAAAATTTTAAGTGGTGAGCTCGAAGCGTCTTCAGGTAATGTAAGTACTGATCCAAATGAACGTGTTGCTAAACTAAACCAAGACCAGTTTGCCTACGAAGAATACTCAGTAATTGATACTGTGATCATGGGTCACAAAGAGCTGTGGAAAATAAAACAAGAACGCGACCGTATTTACTCTTTACCAGAAATGAGTGAAGACGACGGTATGAAAGTAGCCGATCTTGAAACTGAGTTTGCTGAAATGGATGGTTACTCTGCTGAATCTAAAGCAGGCGAGCTTCTATTAGGCGTAGGTATTGGCACAGACCAACACTTTGGCCCAATGTCAGAAATTGCACCTGGTTTTAAACTACGTGTGCTACTTGCACAGGTGTTGTTTTCAGACCCAGATATAATGCTACTTGATGAGCCTACCAATAACTTGGATATTTACACCATCAAGTGGTTAGAAGACGTGTTAAACCAACGCGACTGTACCATGATAATCATCTCGCATGACCGTCACTTTTTAAACTCTGTGTGTACTCACATGGCCGATATTGACTACGGTGAGCTACGTATTTACTCAGGTAACTACGACGAATACATGTTTGCAGCAACGCAAGCACGTGAGCAACTACTTAGCGAAAACGCGAAGAAGAAAAACCAAATTGCTGAACTTCAACAGTTTGTATCTCGCTTCTCTGCTAACGCATCTAAAGCTAAGCAGGCAACATCGCGCGCTAAACGTATCGACAAAATTCAGTTAGACGAAGTTAAAGCGTCTTCACGTCAAACGCCGTTTATTCGTTTCGACCAAGAAAAGCAGTTATTCAGAAACGCGCTTGAAATGAATAACTTAACGCAAGGTTTTGACGACAACACATTGTTTTCTGGGCTTGAAGGTTTAGTAGAAGTTGGCGAACGTATTGCTATTATTGGTGAAAATGGTGTTGGTAAAACAACATTACTTAATACATTAGCAGGGCGCTTAGCTCCTAAAGCCGGTGAGTTTAAGTTCTCAGAAAATGCAAATATTGGTTACTACGCGCAAGATCACGCAGATGAGTTTGCAACCGACATGAACTTGTTTCAGTGGATGGAGCAATGGCAACAAGAAGGCGACGACGAGCAAGTGGTTCGTAGCTTCTTAGGTCGTATGTTGTTCTCTCAAAACGATATTAAAAAGTCAGTTAAAGTAATTTCAGGTGGTGAGCAAGGCCGCATGCTGTTTGGTAAAATTATGATGCATAAACCAAACATATTGCTAATGGATGAGCCAACCAACCACATGGATATGGAATCTATTGAAGCGCTTAACTTAGCACTTGAAGCCTACGAAGGTACATTAATGTTTGTATCGCACGATCGTCAATTTGTATCATCGGTAGCTACCCGAATTTGGGAAGTTAAAGATGGTAAAATCATTGACTTTAGAGGCAACTACGCAGAATACCTAGCGAGTAAAGAAGCTTAATTAGCTATTTACACGTTAACCCTAAAAAGCCATGTTTAAACATGGCTTTTTTTGTTTTTGTGGCTTTGTATTAGTCGCAATTAATATGGCTTTGGGTATAATACCCGGCTTAAACAGGACATAAGTCCGCTATTTTAAAAATACATTACTGAGGAGTATTTATGACTGTTGGCATTATTATGGGTTCTAAATCAGATTGGCCAACCATGGAACATGCAGCACTTATGCTTGAGCATTTTGGCATTAAGTACGAAACTAAAGTCGTGTCTGCACACCGCACTCCTCAATTACTTGCTGATTACGCAAGTTCAGCCGCAGAACGCGGTATTAAAGTTATTATTGCTGGCGCTGGCGGCGCGGCTCATTTACCAGGTATGGCTGCTGCTTTTACATCGCTTCCTGTACTGGGCGTGCCTGTAAAATCAAAAGCATTAAATGGTGTTGATTCACTTTTATCTATTTGCCAAATGCCTAAAGGCGTTGCAGTGGGCAC
The DNA here is from genome assembly GCF_002836155.1 of Pseudoalteromonas sp. GutCa3. Lineage (NCBI taxonomy): Bacteria > Pseudomonadati > Pseudomonadota > Gammaproteobacteria > Alteromonadales > Pseudoalteromonadaceae > Pseudoalteromonas > Pseudoalteromonas sp. GutCa3. Next base: position 62,163 of record NZ_PJBK01000033.1, read on the forward strand.
ACTTGCAATTGGTGAGCCGGGCGCAGCAAACGCAGGTTTACTAGCCGCACAAATTTTAGGGTGTCAAAATCCAGAAATTTTTGCAAAAATTGAAGCGTTTCGTAAAGCTCAAACCGACACTATATTAGCTAATCCAAACCCTGCAGAGTAATAATGAATATTTTAATATTAGGTGCAGGGCAACTTGCACGTATGATGAGCCTTGCAGGCGCGCCGCTTAATTTAAACGTGGTTGCATACGATGTAGGCAGCAAGCAAATTAAGCATCCGCTAACTGGTGAGGTTTATAGCACGTCACTTGAGCAAGCAATATTAAACGCTGATGCAATTACTGCAGAGTTTGAGCACATTCCTGATGACGTACTAACACTTTGCTGTAACAGCAATAAGTTTTACCCAGGGAAAGCCGCTATTAAAACCGGTGGCGATCGCTCGCTTGAAAAAGCATTGCTTGATAAAACAAACGTAACTTGTGCGCCGTATCAATTAATTACTGAAAAAGCGCATCTTGAACACGCAGTTAAAACCCTAGGAAAGCCACTTGTTATTAAAACATGCCAAGCGGGTTACGATGGAAAAGGCCAATGGCGTTTAAAATCGGATAGTCAAATAGACGAAATTTGGTCACAAATGTCTGATTTTATTGCATCGGGTACGCAGCTTACCCCACATACGATTATTGCTGAAAAAATGATCCCGTTTGATCGTGAAGTATCTATTATTGGTGCGCGCGATAAACACGGTAATGTTGCTATTTATCCGCTAACAGAAAACGAGCACACAAATGGTGTGTTAACGCTTTCTATTGCCGGTAAAAATAATCACTGCGTTGAAGCGCAAGCAAACGATGCATTTACAAAAATAGCAAACGAGCTTAACTACGTTGGCGTATTAGCTATTGAGTTTTTTGATGTACAAGGCACGTTACTCGTTAACGAAATTGCACCGCGTGTACATAACTCAGGCCACTGGACGCAACAAGGCTGCCATTGCTCACAGTTTGAAAACCACATGCGTGCTGTTGCAGGTTTGCCGCTTGGTAATACAGAGCTTAAACACATTACCGCGATGATAAACGTACTAGGGCAACCTAGTATTCCAGCTGACGTACTAAAATACGCAGATGTGACTAGCCATTGGTACGGTAAAACTGCAAAACCAGGTCGTAAAATGGGCCATATAAACGTATCGGCCACTAGCATGAACGACCTAGCAGATAAATTAGGTGAGCTTACTGAATATTTACCTGAGCAAGACTACCCAGGTATTTTAAAAGCGGCAGCAAATTTAATACTAAGCCAATAATTTCTAATTATAGAATTAATTTTTTAATACCGGCTTGAGCCGGTATTTTTTTGTCATAAAAAAAGCTTTTGAATATGTAATACTGTTAAAGTCTAATTTTAAATTTGTGAAGTAAAACAATGAAACTAAAAACAATATATGGCGCGCTAGCCATTGCTACATTATTTAGCTTAAATGCATTTGCATCAGACTCTCTTCGTGTTGCTACTTTTAATGTAAGTATGGATGCGACAAATCACACGCCTAAAGGCGAGCAAGTTAAAAGTGATGCTTTAGTTAATGCACTTAAAGCAAACCACCAGCAAATTAAGAACATAGCGGAAATTATTCAACGAGTTCGCCCTGATATTATTTTACTTAACGAATTTGATTACATCCCAAAAGAGCAGGGCATTGAATACTTTAATAAGCATTTTTTAAATATAGGTCAGCAAAAACAAGATGCTATTAACTACCCTTACTCTTACATTGCCCCGGTAAATACTGGGCTTGCCACCGAGTTTGATTTAGATAACGATGGCAAGAAAAATGGCGTGATGGGCGATGCACAAGGTTTTGGCTTTTTTGAAGGGCATTACGGTATGGCTATTTTGTCAAAATACCCAATCGATTTTGATAAAGTAAGAACCCTTCAAACCTTTAAATATAAAGACATGCCAAATGCACAAATGCCCGTAATGCCTAAAACAGGCGAAAACTGGTATAACGCACAAGAATGGCAAGCACTTAGACTTAGCTCTAAATCGTTTTGGGATTTACCTATTAACGTAAACGATAAAACCATTCATGTTATTGCATCTCACCCAACACCCCCTGTATTTGACGGTGAAGAGGATAGAAACGGCAAACGTAACCACGATGAAGTAAGGTTAATTGCCGATTACGTTTCAAACGCTAAGTATATTTACGATGATAAAGGCGAAAAGGGCGGTTTAAAAACTTACTCCCGGTTTGTTATTTTAGGTGATTTAAACGCCGCACCAGAGGGCGATAAAGCCCGCACAAATACCACAGATCAGCTACTTAAAAATCCACTTATTAACGCTCAATTTGTTCCAAAAAGTGAAGGCGCTAAAGAGCAGTATGATGTGCCTTATGCACAAAATTATAGTGCTAATTGGCAAGCGCGTGTTGATTACGTACTACCGTCAAACTACGGCTTAAAAGTTAAAGACGGTGGTTTGTTTTGGCCTACTAAAACTAGCGATGAATATCGCTTAATTAAAGACAGAAACGCATCGAGCGATCATCGACTGGTTTGGCTTGATTTAATCGTTGAATAACGCCTATTAACAGGGGATGCGCTAGTAAACTGAGCTTTACCCTGTTTAATGGCTATTTATCTTAAAAAATTGCAATAACTTGAGTGCTTCTGCTTAAATACGGCTTAATTATAATAACCGTATAGAAGCACTATGATTTTTAATTTTTCTTCATCTAAAACGTTAGTGGCCTTAGCTGTTGCCTCAAGTGTCATGCTTGCAGGTTGTAGCGCGACCGCTAACACCTCATCAACACAGCAAAGTGCTTTACCAGCAACATCGGTTGCTGCGGTTGTAAACACGCCAGCAGATATCGGCTCACAAAAAATAACGCTAGAACAAGCAATGGCCGATCCGGATTGGATGGGCAATCAGCCAGAGAGCGCTTATTGGGCTAGCGATTCGGCTACTATTATTTATGCTCAAAAAGAGCAAGGTAATACACTACGCGATTTATTTAGCCAATCTGTTACTAGCCAAACAGCAGAGCAGGTAGCACTTAATAAACTTCATACTGTGGGTTCAAATAAAGCTGTTTATTCAAAAAATAAAACAATGGCGGCCTACACGTTTAAAGGCAATGTGTTTGTTAAAAACCTAAAAACCGGTGAACTTAAACAAATTACAGCGACATCAGCAAGCGAATCTAAACCACAATTTTTAAATAATGGCGATTTAGTTTACCGCCAAGGCAATGTGTTTTTTAAAGTTGATCTAAAAACAGGCTTAACGAGCGAGCTTGCTAACTTAAAACTTGCTGATGAGCCAAAAGGTATTGAAGAGCCAAGCACGTATATTGCTAAAGAGCAGCATAAATTGATTAAGTTTGTGGCGCTTCAACAAAAAAATAAAAAAGATAAGCAAGCACGTAATGAGCAAATTAATGAACAAAACAATTCAATTGCTAACACGGCTTACTACTTAGGTGATGGTAATAAAGTTGCAGAAGCACAGCTTTCGCCAAATGGTGATGCGCTGTTAGTCGTTGTACAAAAGCAAACAGATTGGCGCGGTGATGGCGATATTATGCCTAACTACATTACAAATGACGCCACTATAGAACCTAAAAAAGCACGCCGCCGTGTAGCCGATGCAAAAGAAGAAACCTCAAAGCTTGTGTACATCAATTTAACTAACAAAGAGCAAACATCACTTAGCTTTAATACCTTACCGGGCTTTGATGAAGATGTTTTAGCCGCAGTTAAAAAAGAAAACTATGCACGGAAAGGTAAAACATATAAGTCTAAAAAGGCGCCTCGTGGCATTAACCTTATTATGGACTGGGGTTTTGAGCAAAGCCCAATAGTATGGAACGATGACGGCTCGCAAGTAGCTGTCATGCTCGAAGCATGGGACAACAAAGACCGCTGGCTTGCTACCGTTGATTTTAAAAGCAACAAACTTGTGTCGCAACATCGCCTTCACGACGATGCATGGATTGCTTATGCGTTTAACGACTTTGGCTGGTTACATAACTCGAACACGCTTTATTACCTATCGGAAGAGTCGGGTTACAGCCAGCTTTATAAAAAACCAATTAACGGCAAAGCAACTGCGCTAACACAAGGCCAATTTGAGGTTTCTAATTTAACGCTTACCAGCGATGACAGCGCAATTTATTATAAAGCGAATGTTGAGCACCCAGGTCTGTACGAAATTTACCGTGTTAACCCACAAACAGGTAATAGCGAGCAAGTTACTGACTTAAATGGCATGACCGATTACACGTTAAGCCCAGATGAAACTAAGTTACTCCTTAAGCACTCTACAATTACCATGCCTAATGAGCTTTATGTAGCTGACGCTAAAGCCAATACAAAAGCCACGCGCTTAACCCATACTGTGTCGGATGAGTTTTTAGCTAAAAAGCTAACTGCACCTAAAATTGTTGCTGTGCCATCGAGCCAAACTGATCAACCTATATACGCAAAAGTGTATTACCCAGCTGATTACGTAGAAGGTGAAGTAGGTAAAAACCGCAAAGCGGTTATTTTTAATCACGGCGCGGGTTACTTACAAAACTCACATATGGGATTTTCGGTTTATTTTCGTGAATTTATGTTCCATTCATTGCTCGCTGATGAAGGTTACATAGTAATGGATATGGATTACCGCGCATCTAAAGGTTACGGCCGTGATTGGCGCACCGCGATTTATCGTCAAATGGGCACACCTGAAACACAAGATTTAGCCGATGGCGTTAAATGGATGGCGCAAAATGCCAACGTTGATACCAAAGCAGTTGGTACTTATGGTGGCTCATACGGCGGCTTTATGACCTTTATGGCATTGTTTACCGCGCCTGAGTTATTTCAATCGGGTGCAGCACTACGACCTGTTACCGACTGGGCACATTACAACACAGGTTATACGGCTAATATATTAAACCATCCTGATGTTGACCCGATTGCATATGAGCGCAGCTCGCCAATTTATTACGCTGAGGGTTTAAACAAACGTTTATTAATTAACGCACCCATGGTTGACGATAACGTGTTTTTTCAAGACTCAGTGCGTTTAGTACAGCGCTTAATAGAGCTAGAAAAGCAAAACTTTGAAACAGCTATATTCCCTGTTGAACCACATGGTTTTGTACAGCCTTCAAGTTGGTTAGACGAATACCGCCGTATTCATAAATTATTTAAAGAAACGCTTTAATCTCTAATTCTTAAAGTATAAAAACAAAAACGCCGCATTAGTTTAGTTAACTAATGCGGCGTTTTTATTGGGTTGAACAAAATCTAACTTTATTTTTTATTTTTAAAGTTCTTTTTAAAGTTCTTATTAAAGAGTTCTATAACCAGTGGTATGGCAAGCAGAGTCCCGCCAATTACACCAATTAAATGTGCATCAATAGCCACAGTAGAGTTAATAAGTTTTCCAATATCAGCATTAGGGCCGCTAAGTTGCTCAAATGCTATTTTAATCCATACGCCTATAAATAATAAATAACCAGACTTAAGCCCTACAGTTATATCTTTAACTGCCCCCCAAATAATTACACCATGCAGTAGAGCACTCAATCCAGTGTAAATATGTATGCTTGGGCAAAACCAATACACGCCGAGTCCACACCACAGTGCTAGCGCAGTTGTATTGAAAGCGTAGCGAGTAGGTGATGTGTATTCGCCATGTAAAAGCCATATTAATAAAACACCACTGGCATTTAATCCCAAATGAGCCCAATTAGCATGAACAAATTGGCTAGAAAAGATTCGCCACAGTTCGCCTTCATCAATAAGGTTTCGGTTAAATTCAAGTAAATTATTTAAATCAAATGCAGCAAAAATGGTACTAAATAGCATCAGAATAATAGGCGGTAATATATAACGTGGTTGAATAGGTAAATTAAGCATTTTATTATATTTTTTTAGTCAAAATTTTTGCATATTGTGCCCGTTTAACTTTAAGATGCCAAATACAACTACGTAATTAAGTGTTTTTAGTATTTTTATGCATTTTAAACTTAACTCATTATTTGCCATTGGACTGTGCGCAGTATCACTGCCTTCATTTGCACAGCAAGCAACTCAAATTGAAACTCGCGAACCTGAAGCCGCTACTGGATTAATCCATAAAAAAGTGGTGCAAGGTGATAAATACATGGTTGCTGCTGCAAATCCATATGCCTCAAGAGCCGGTCAACAAATTTTAGCCCAAGGCGGCAGTGCCGTAGATGCTGCCATTGCTACTCAACTAGTGCTTACTTTAGTTGAACCGCAATCGTCAGGTATTGGCGGTGGTACATTTATGATGTACTACAACAAAGCAAACAATAAGCTGACTAGTTTTGATGGCCGTGAAACAGCACCTGCAAATGCAGACGAAACGCTGTTTTTAGATAAGCACGGTAAAGCCGTTAAATGGATTGAAGCTGTAGTAGGCGGACGCTCTGTTGGTGTGCCTGGTATTTTACATGCCTTTGCAAGCGCGCATAAACAATACGGTACATTGCCGTGGGAAGCGCTTTTTAAACCGGCTATTGAACTTGCAGAGCAAGGCTTTGTAATTTCGCCGCGTTTACATGGCTTATTAGCACGCCAGTTAAACCCAGGCGTATTGAGTATGCCGATTATTAACGAATACTTTTACCCAAATGGAAAATTAATCGAAGCGGGTAGCGTTAAAAAGAATCAACCACTTGCTGATTTATACAAAGACATCGCAAAGCAGGGCATTGATGCATTTTACAAAGGCGAAAACGCTAAACAAATGGTTAATGCTGTACAGCACTCTAAAGTTGCCCCTGGTAAATTAAGTGTGCAAGATTTAGCAGATTACAAAAGTAAAGAACGCGATGCGGTATGTATACAATACCGTGCTTATAACGTGTGCTCTATGGCGCCACCAAGTAGTGGCGGTGTAGCAGTACTACAAATGCTTGGCTTACTTGAGCATAAAGATATGAGCGCACTTAAACCAAATGGCGAAAAGGCGATTCATTACTTTAGCCAAGCTTCGCGTATTGCATTTGCCGATCGCGATATGTACATGGGCGATCCCGATTTCACTCAAGTACCTACACAAGAACTCTTAAACAAAGATTACATTGCCTCACGCGCTAAATTAATTACCGAAACAGACCAAAAAGCCGTAGCCGGTAATCCAGTAGGGTACTTAAGTTATGCAATGGATGATTCATACGAGTTACCTTCTACTTCGCATGTCTCTATTGTAGATAGTAAAGGTAATGCAGTTTCGATGACCAGTTCAATTGAAATGGCGTTTGGCTCTACGGTTATGGTTAATGGCTTTATTTTAAATAACCAACTAACTGACTTTTCGTTATCGCCACGTAAAAACGGCAAGCTTGTAGCAAACCGTGTAGAGGCTGGTAAACGCCCGCGTAGCTCTATGTCACCGGTAATGGTATTTAATAAAGATGGCAGCTTACGTTTAATTGTAGGCTCACCTGGCGGTAGTCGTATCATTGATTACGTTGCACAAGTTGTTGTGGGTGTTATTGATTGGAATTTATCAGCGCAAGACGCTATTAACTTACCGCGTACAACAAATCGTAACGATTACACCAGTCTTGAAAAAGGCACAACCATTGAAGCCATTGCGCCTGCGCTTACTAAACGCGGCCACAATGTACGTATTATTGATTTAAACTCAGGCTTACACGCAGTTGAAGTTAAAAATAATACCTTATATGGTGGTGCAGACCCTCGCCGTGAAGGTGTTGCGTTATCTGATTTAACTGATAATAACGCCACTATCAAATTTTAAATTATGTATAATATGCATGCGGGCAGTGAAGCCCGCATGTATTTTCTCTCAATGGTCTGACTAGCTTAATTGTCGTTGCAATTAAACCTCTAACACTGATAATGACAGATCATAACTTAAGACTCCGTTAAAGCCTGGAAATATGACAACTAATACTGATCCTAACTACTTATATATTCATCATTCTGGCCCTGGCCTAATTGAAACACCGCTATTAAATAAAGGCAGCGCCTTTAGTAAAAAAGAACGCGAAAATTTCAATCTTGCTGGTTTACTTCCTCCTCGCTTTGAAACAATAGAAGAGCAAGTTGAGCGTTGTTATCAGCAGTATTCTAGCTTTACCGACAACCTTAATAAGCATATTTACTTACGTGCGATTCAAGATAACAACGAAACACTTTACTACCGTTTAGTGCGTGACCACCTTGAAGAAATGATGCCAATCATTTACACGCCTACAGTTGGTGACGCTTGTGAAAAATTCTCAGACATTTATCGCAGCGCACGTGGCTTATTTATTTCGTATGAAGATCGTTACCAAATTGACGACATTTTACGCAACGCTACCAAAGGTAAAGTAAAAGTTATTGTTGTAACCGATGGCGAGCGTATTTTAGGCCTAGGCGATCAGGGTATTGGTGGCATGGGTATCCCAATTGGTAAATTGTCACTTTACACTGCGTGTGGTGGTATAAGCCCAGCATACACATTGCCTGTAATGCTTGATGTGGGTACTAATAACGAAAAGCTTTTAAACGACCCTATGTACATGGGTGCACGCCATAAGCGTATTGCTCAAGACGAATACGATGAGTTTTTAGATTTATTCATTAAAGCGGTTAAACGTCGCTGGCCAAATGTATTACTTCAGTTTGAAGATTTTGCACAGCCAAATGCAATGCCGTTACTTAAGCGCTACCGCAATGAAATTTGTAGCTTTAACGATGACATTCAAGGTACTGCTGCTGTAACGGTCGGTTCTTTACTTGCTGCGTGTCGCGTTAAAAATTCAACCCTAAGCCAACAAAAAGTAGTTTTTGTGGGTGCAGGCTCTGCTGGTTGTGGTATTGCTGAGCAAATTATTAGCCAAATGGTTTTTGAAGGTATTACAGAAGCTCAAGCGCGTAGCCAAGTATTTATGGTTGACCGTTTTGGCCTGCTTTCAGAGGGTATGGAAGGCTTACGCGATTTCCAACAAGCACTTGCACAACCGCAAGGCTCGTTAAGTGATTGGACTTACAGCGGTGAATACGCATCACTTCTTGATGTTATGAACTGTGCACAACCAGACATTTTAATTGGTGTTTCAGGCCAACCTGGTTTATTTACTGAGCAAGCTATTCGTGCAATGCACGCAGGTTGTGAGCAGCCAATTATTTTCCCATTGAGTAATCCATCTAAGCAGGTAGAAGCGCATCCTGCTGATGTTATTAAATGGACAGATGGCAAGGCACTTGTTGCAACAGGTAGCCCGTTTGATCCGGTTGAACACAACGGTGAAATTTTCCCAATCCCACAATGTAACAATAGCTATATTTTTCCTGGTATTGGTTTAGGGGTTATTGCCGCTAAAGCGACACGCATTACAGATGCTATGTTAAGTGTGTCTAGCGAAATGCTTGCAGAGTCGTCGCCGCGTGCAAACACAGGTAAAGGTAGTTTATTACCAGCCCTAACTGAAATTGAAACGCTAAGTAAGCGTATTGCATTTGCCATTGCTAAAAAAGCAATCGAAGAGGGCGTTGCTCTTGAGATTACTGATGATGCGTTATGGGCAGCAATCGATAAAAATTACTGGTTACCAAAATACCGTAACTATAAACGTTGTAGTGTTTAATTAGGTTTATACGTAATTAAAAATAAATAACGTTGTAGGCACAGTTACAATGCTTAACAAAAAACAGGCAATTGCCTGTTTTTTTGTGCTTGTTCATATTTAATTAACCACGTACGGTGTTTACTTGTTTTTACATAATTAAAGGATCGACTTAATGAAAACACTGACTTTTGTTTTAGGTGGTGCACTGGCTTTAAACGTACTTAGTTTTGATGCACTTGCGGCAGCGACTCCCGATGCTCCTCATATTTATGTTAAAGGCGAAGCTACTCTTACCACAATGCCAGATTACGTACAGCTTAGCGTAGGTATTACTGAAGTTGATAAAGACTTAATTGCTGCTAAAAATAAAACCGACTTAACCATCGCCAAGGCAATTAAGCTCGTAAAAGAAATTGGTGTTAAAGAGGGAGATATAAACGCCGGACAAATTTCAATAAACCGTGATAGCCAATACAACCGCACTACCGGTAATCAAGAATTTAAAGGCTTTAAGGTTTCTCGTACATTAACTGTAAAACTTAGCGATATAAATAAATACCCTGAGTTACTACAAAGCTTAGTTAACAACGGTATTAACGAAATTAATCAAACGCAATTTTTAGCAAGTAACTACAACGAGCTGCATAAAAAAGCGCAAAAGTTAGCAATTAAAGACGCACAGGATGCAGCAAAAGAGTTTAGTGAAGATTATGGCGTTGATTTAAAAGGATTATATAGCGCGTCACTAAGTCCACTCAATGTGCAGTCGCAACCTTATATGCGTGCAGAAAAAGTAATGATGGCTGATAGCCCACCAAGTAACTATGTACCTGATGCCTACCATGCTGGAGAGATTAAAGTAACAGCCTCAAGCTATGCTGTGTACTACATAGATTAAAATATAGGTTCTTCCTAGGGACGATTAACTCTATGTTGCTCGGTTTTTACTTAGCCCACTAGGTTACAAACCTCGCGCCGCGATTTAATCGCCCCTAGATTGAACAAATTTCAATCCAAATAATTCAACACGCCCTAGTGGTGCTCAAAACGTGCCACCAACTTCTCACCTTGCTCTTGGCTAATACGCGCTATTGAGTTGAGCATATTAGTCACTTCGCGTCTGTCGTATTCATTAGTTACATGTTCATTTATGTCATCAACAATCGCATTTAAATAATTAAATAAACTGTTGCGTGCATCGGTATCTTTATGGGCAACAAACAAAATATTTTTAAATGCCTCAAGCACGTTTGTCATTACGTATGCATCGCCTTTGGCGTAATTACGCAGCGGTGTAAAGTTGTCGTGTAATAACTCATCAAAGCTTGTTTCATGAAGGTACAACAATGGGGCATTATCACTGTGCTTAAACGAGTAGTTAATATCGTTAATTGAAAGCCTTTGGATAAGTAAAATACTCAGCATATCAATTGATTTAACCGCAGTACCTGGATCGTTTATGCCCGGGCTCATTGCCTTAACTGCAATTTCTGATATTTGCGTTAACCCATAACGGTAATGATCGCTAATGTACTCTTCTATATAAAAAATAAAGCAGTCGAGAATTTTATTTATCAGCTCTTCATCGTTCGCTATATCTTTATTACATTTTAAAAACGGATAGCCTTTAACTGTAAAATAGCCTTGGTTAACAGAGATATACACCTTTATATCTTGCTCTGCCAAAATGGCACAGAGTTTATCGGTATGTACGCCTTTATAATACCCTTCCGTTTTACTGCTAACCGAATGCCACTTGCTAAAGTCTGGAAAGTCTTCAACTGGGTTCTCTTGCTGTCTTTGTATTATTGTTTTAATTTCGTTTTTAGTTTGGCTAAACAAGCCATTTAATACGTTATCAACCTGAATGGCGCGAGAGATTGAATGTATAAAAAATACAAACAAACCTAATGAAATCAAGCCAAAAACAAGTGCAAACAACACACCAATTGAAGGAATAGCCGTACTGCCACCTTCAAGCTTATTAATGTTTATAAGCATAATAATTGAGTAAATTATGCTGCCTAAATAAAAGCCCAAAACCATTTGGTGTGATTTACGCGTAATAAGCCCAGGCACTACGCGGGGCGATAAACTCGCACTGGCCGAATTTAAAACCACCATTACCATCGAAAAACTAAACACAGTAAGCGAAATAATACTCCCCGCTAAAGTGCTTAAAATAGTACGCGCGTTTTCGGCGCTATCAACAAGTACAACCGATATAAACGATTTTAGCTGCTCAATAGGGGCTAAATATTCAACCGACATAGTTATAATGGCAAATACTAAAAAGCCCACTGAAAGCATAGAAGGGTAAAAGCCAATACTGTTAATCATTTCACGGTAACTGTCGGCTACTTTGCGAGGTACAAACATAAAATCCTTATGTAATTTTCTACTTACTTAATACCCTTAGCTTAGCATAGGCATTTATTAAACTTCTGATAATGCTGCTCAAATTTATATGTTATTATCACGCCCACAATAATAAAGCGCATGCTTATGCGATAAAAATAACAGGAAAACGCCGTGATCATTTCAACTTATGCTGCATTACTTGCATTCTTTTACATTTATTTGAGCTTTAACGTAATAAAAGTGCGCCGCGCGGAGCAGATATCACTTGGTGATAATGGTAACGCAACGCTACAACGTGCTGTGCGTGCCCACGCTAACTTTATGGAGTACGTGCCAATTGCTTTAATTTTGCTTTTTTTAGCAGAATACCAAGGGCTTGCTAGCCATTACTGTCATATATTAGGTGGTGCGTTATTAATAGGGCGTGTGTTTCAAAATTTAGGCATAGTAGAAAAAAGCCTGAAATATCGCCAAATTGGTACCATTACTACATTTTTAGTGATTATTGTTAGCGCCTTTGTATTGCTAGTAACACGTGGTTAATTAAAGAAAAGTTAATGAGCAAAATATTTATAATAGGTTTACCGCGTACCGGCACTACTAGTGTGTGCCACGCATTTTTAGAGCTTGGTATTACAACAGCGCATACCGCATATACTAATGCTTGTTTTGAAAATGCTAACGCGATTGCCGACACTCCCATATTTAATGACTTTAAAGCGCTTGATATTCATTACCCAGACTCTAAGTTTATTTATTTAGAGCGCGAACTTGGTGCATGGCTTGTATCAATAAAACAGCTTTTAACGCGTATGCACACTAATTTAACCCGTGCAGATGGGGGCTTTAATATTCATATAAAGCGTTGTTATTTAAATACGTTTAGTGAGCTTTCGCTTAATAATATTAGCGACGATAGTTACTTAGCAGACTGTTATAAAAAACATTTTAATGATGCTCAAACGTATTTTAATAACCGTGACAACGATTTTTTATCCATTGATATAGCAAAGCCTGATAGCTATAAAAAGTTATGCAATTTTTTAGCGTTAAAAAGTGATAAAACTGATTTTGAAAAAATGAATATGGGTGGCAAAGTTACCGCGTGGAACGATATTAAACACCCGTTAAAAGTTGAATCTACCGCTAAAGGACGGATAGATAAATTACTGCCTTACAAGATTTTTTAAATCAAATACGTTAAAATCCCCGCATTATTATTTAAGTTGTACAGAACATGTTTGAATTAAAATACCACACCCCATTTGAATGGACCGAAGTTGTCCTTGCTGACTTTAATACTTTTTTACAAGATCACGCCGCTGCAGAAAAAAAAGCATCGGGTATGGCTATGTCTATGCTTTCGCATTACCCAGACAAACGTAAATTAGTAAAAGCTATGACCGACTTAGCGCTAGAAGAATTAATACATTTTAAACAAGTACTTAAATTGCTTTTAGAGCGCGATGTAAACCTAGGTGACGACAAAAAAGATCCGTACATAAAACAAATACGTGCACTGTTTAGACATGGTCGTGATGGTTTTTTAATGGACCGATTACTGGTAGGCGGTGTAATTGAAGCACGTGGCCACGAGCGTTTTTCTTTAGTTGCACAAGCACTTCCTGAGGGTAAAGAAAAAGACTTTTATGTTGCTATTGCTAAGTCAGAAGAAAAACATAAAAACCTATTTGTTGAACTAGCTTACGAATACTTTGAAAAAGAAGAAGTTGATGTTCGTCTAGAAGAGCTGCTTATAGCTGAAGCTAAAATCTGTGAAAGCATTCCGTTTACAGCCGCTTTGCATTAATTAATACCAGCACAGAGCGTATTTACATGCTCTGTGCTTACCCCTTTTAAGCTTATTCCTTTATTAATCCCTGTGTGAATCATTGATTTGCAATTTGCGAATCAAAATAATAAAAAACACGTTCATACATCTTAATCCATTGATTATAAAAACAAAAACCCTTGGCCTCATACTTGCTACCTATATAGTAAGCAAATTGAGGGAAAGGCTTATGTTAAAATTTATTTTTATACTATTACTAATATCTTTTACCGCTATGGGCAGTGAAAGTCATTTAGATTATATAGAAAATGCAAATGGTGAGCGGGTACAAAAAGTATCGCACTTGGTTAAATGGACGCATACTCGCTTTGTGTTTACCCGTGATATTTCGCGTATAGCACTAGGCCACGAAACAACGCTTGATGTGAACGTGGTTAATGGTCGCGAGCTACTAATTTTAGCTAAAAAGTTAGGCCGTACATCTATGATGGTGTGGTACGACGATAAAAGCTCGGAAACATTTTTACTTGGCGTAACCGAAGACTATAGCGTACTAGAAAATGCCTTAAACGATATTCACCCTGACGTGCAGTTAACCATAGCACCTGATCGCCATGCTGTTGTATTACGTGGTGAAGTACCTACTATAAATTATCGTCATGCCGCTTATGAAGCTGCAAAAAACTACCTTTATGCCAGTAGCTCACAAGCATCACAACCCGTTATTACCTCAAATCCTAACCAAGGTATGTTTAATTCACTTGCTCAACGCTTGCAAGGATTGGGTAACGCAAACGGCGGTAGCTCTCAAAATTCGAGCAAAGTCGCTATTATTAATTTAATAAAAGTAACTCAAGCACCTAAGCCAAAAGAAGAACGTATTAGCGAAGTGATTAAATCAATGGGCGCAGATAAAGTGACCATTAAACGCATCTCGGTTGATGAGTTATCAAATGACGACAACGATGTGTTTTTACTTTCTGGCTCTGTAAAAAACCAGATAGAGCTAGTGCGCTTATTAAATACAATTAATAAATTATTCGAACCAGAGCAAGCATTACAAACTCAGGGATCTCCTCTTGATCCTAATAATTTAATGGGCGGCGCAACGCAGGATAAAAGTTCAGGTATTAAAGTACTTGCCAACGAGTCGGGCGGTTTAATAAATGATGCTACCTCAGGATTAAATTTAAGTAATGTAAGTTCAAACATTGCAAGAGCAACGTTGCTTTCAGTGGCTGGCGGTAAAGTTTTGTCGAGCATTGAAGTTGAAGATTTACCGCAAGTGCGTGTATCGGTGCAGCTATACGAAGTAAATCAACGTAGGTTAAAGCAATGGCGCCCAGATATTAGCGTGCTCTCTAATGGATATGAAAAAGAAGCGGGCTTGTTTGGTCGTGACGGTATGACTAATCGCGAATCTGGCTCTGCAACAATAGAAAATGCGCTGCAATTAATTGGTGGTCAATTAACTAATAACTTACAGCTTTCAACCTCACAGTTTGCCATTGATATGTTGTTTTCATTACTTCAACAAGAAGGCATTTCTCGAACGCTTTCTCGCCCTACAATCACGGTTTTAGCCGGTGAAAGTGCCGTGTTTAAAGTCGGTGGTGAAGTACCTGTACCTACCAGTTATAGCCCATCTGGAATTACAAGCGGGCAGCAAGGTAGTAGTGGGTCGGTGTTTAGCGGTACAGAATTTAAATCATTTGGAGTTGAATTAAATGTACGCGCCATGGTTGACGACAAAGACAGAATAACACTTGATCTAAACCCAGTAATTTCATTACCCGATACCACGTTAACCGCCGAAATTGCACAAAGTACAGGCAGCAGTTTAAACAGCAGTGCATTTAATACACGCAGCATGCAAACATCAACGCGTTTAAAAGACGGACAACCTCTTATTATTGGTGGCTTAATTAGCACTGATAACAATGCAAGCCACGACTTTGTACCTGATGGCAACGGCAATAGCATGCTAGGAAAGTTAAGCGAAACAACCAGCAAAAGTGAAAACAACCGCGAGCTTATAATTGTTGTAACTCCAAACCTGGTGCGTGAGCCAATTAATACATTACGTTCGTGGGAGCAGGCAAATATAGACACCCAGGTACTTAGCTATATACAGGAGCAAGGGCTATGAAAATATTTTATATTATTTTACTGCTTACTTTATCGGGTTGCGCTCATATTGATTACAAGCCAACAGTAAATCCTTACAACGCGTTGGGTGACATAGTTAAAAAATACCAATTAAACGCCCAACCATTAAAGTGCGAAGGTATTAATGCAAGTAACTGTTTGAACCTAGTGCATGAGGTGAATCAGTTAATGCTTGAACACCCCGATAACACGGCAATACTTTCAATATCGGCATATGTACTTTATAAAAGTGGCCGTGCTAATCAGTCTCAACAGGTTATAAACACTCTGCTTAATAAAGCTAACCCGCCGTTAAACGCAATTACTTTAGGGGTTACGTTAGCAATAGAGCAAGGTAATTTAGCTAAAGCAAAAAGCATTGCTCAATACGGCGTCGATGTTTTTGGTACACATGCTTCACCATACTTGCAAATGGCCTCTATACATTATGCCCAGGGCAGTTACGTTATAGCTTCAAACTACTTAGAGCTTTCGGTTAAGTTTGGTTTAAATAGCACCGCCTATTTTTACCATAAAGGGCTAATTGAAGAAGCTAATACCAATAATTTATTGGCCTGTGGCTATTATGAGCAAGTTTTACGTGCAGAACCCACGCATAAAAAAGCACTTGCTAGGCGCGGTAAACTCTCTGTTTTAGGTAATTGTTATTCTTAAGGCCTTCGGGCCTTTTTTTATACCTAAAATTTGGCATTATTAAGGAGCCAAAACCACTTTATTATTTATCAACAATACAAGTAAAGCTTACGCTAATCCTACGTTTTATACGTAACCTCACAAGACTGCTTTTAATATTTACCCCTTACACTATCCATCAGTTTTAATAATACTTTCAATAACGTAAACCTAGCATTATTTACCTAAAATATTTTTAATATTGATTTGCATTTTGCAAATCAAAAATGAAAATATCTAATAAACAACAATCATTAAAAATATAACCAACTGTATTTAATGGTTATTTATAGATGGCATGGTCCTCGCAATATGTAAAGTGAGCATAAGCTCTTCTAATTTAAAGGCTACGATTATGAAAACTATTAAACATAACTTAAATAGCAAAAAGCAAAAAGGTTTTGTACTAACGTCAGAGCTAATCATTCTTTCTACTTCAATGGTAGCAGCACTTGTAATTGGTTTATCTACATTACGTGACTCGGTAACCAGCGAACTTGAAGATGTAGCTGAAGCAATTGGCTCACTTGACCAAAGCTATGTATTTGACGGCATGATTAACGCCGAAGGCACAGCTGAAGTGTCTGGTTCTGGGTTTGTAGATTCAGTTGATGTGTACGCAGGCGATGGCAGTTCATTCACTTTTGTTGCATCAGACTTTAGTGAAAGTGCCGCACTTGTTAATGCAACACCAAGTGGTGATGCTGCAACGCGTACAACGGCAGGCGGCTCACAAGGTAACTAACGCAAGGTAACCAATATAAGGCAACCAAGTTTGAATACCAAGCTTAAGGCTCACTGCCACAAAAGTGTGGCAGTGAAAGTTACTCTGGAGGAATATTATGAAAAGTAAAAGTAACAAAGGCGCAACTACAGCGGCTCTCACATTACTCATCACCTCTGGCATGTTAGCTTCGGCTTTGGGTATTAGACAGGTAAACGATGAAAATAGCGTAACAGCTTGGGTAGTAAACAAAAATATGTCTGCCGGCCAAACTGTAACCGTTCACGATGTAGAGCAAAAGAGTATAGATCCAAGTAACTATTCAAATATTGCACTGAGCGTTCAAAATCCGCGTGCATTAATAGGTCAAAAATTAGCAACTAATAAAATGGTTGAACAACCCTTATTCGACACCGATTTTATTAGAGAAAAAAGCCAAAATTTATCAGAAGCCATTCCGGCAGGGCGTGTTTTATATACTTTAAAACTAAACACCTTAGATATTCCGCTTTCGCGCATACACAAAGGTGACCGACTCGACATAGTCGCTAAAACTAATCGCTTAGTAAGAACAGTTGCCCGTGATGTACAGTTGATTGGTGTTTCAAAAGGTCCTAAATCGCAAGCCGCTAAAAGTGGCGTAATGGATAATTTAGCTAAAGAGTCTAACTCCGCTGCGGGCGGTGTTTCATTAGTCCTTGCGGTACTTCCAAAAGATGTTTATTCGTTGGCGGGTATAGATAACGCCGACAAAGTTTCAATTATTGTGCATAGCGCTTATGACATTGAACAAGGTCGTTTGCAAAACTTTTCACGCTTACAAACCAGTCGCACAATCGAAGTGGTTAAAGGCGTTAAAAATGAAGCTGTATATGTAGCTAAGTGAGTTTTTATGTTTAATTTATCAAGCAAACATGAAGAAGTTCAAACCAGTTTAAGTACCTTTGAAGAGCTTAAAAAGCTATTGCACGATGCCGTTATCGAAGAGTACGAACAAGAACCAACCGCGCTTTTATCAAGTAATGTTCTCGAAAAAATCTCTGCATTGTGCAGTGAAATTCCACAATTTAATCAATCTTCATTTAATCAATACCAACAAGAGCAAGTTGTTCAGGCTGTATTTGATGAAATTCAGGGCCTGGGTCCTATTGCACAGTTTATGCTGGACGATCAGGTAAGTGATATTTTAATAAACGACACGCAAGATATTTGGATTGATAAACAAGGCAAACTACTTTGCACTGCCAGTAAGTTTGATGACGAACGCCATTTACGCCGATTTGTTGATCGCTTACTTGATGGCTGTGGTCGACAAGTCAATGCGCTTATGCCAATTGTTGATGGCAAACTAAAAGATGGTAGCCGTGTTCATATTATTGTACCGCCTGCGTGTACCAGCGCCGCGATTGTATCGATTCGTAAGTTTAATCATAAAAAAATAAACGATGACTTTTTAGTTAATAATCATTTTTTAGATAAAAACATCTTATCATTTTTAAAAAGTGCAGTTAAAACAGGCGTTAATATTTTAGTGTGTGGCAATGCGGGGGCTGGTAAAACGTCATTATTAAACGTACTTGCCAACTCAATTAATCCAAATGAACGTGTTGTAACCATTGAAGAAAGCGCTGAGCTTAATTTGCATCACAACCATGTTGTGCAATTGGAAGCCCACGACACAAACAGCGATGGTAAAGGTGCAGTAAGCCTAAGAGATTTAGTAAAAGCAGCCCTTAGAATGCGCGCAGATAGAATACTTGTTGGAGAGGTACGCTCTGGCGAAGTAATCGATATGCTCCAAGCAATGAACTGTGGTCACCAAGGTTCGATGACGACCATACATGCTAACAGCGCAAATGATGCCGTTATTCGTTTATCTACCTTAGTGCAATTACACAATGCACAACTGAGCGATACCCATACAAGTTCGCTAATCGCGTCGAGTATTCAACTTATAGTGCATGTTTCTCGCTCAACTAATGGCACCCGAACTCTAAAAAGTATTGGTGAAATTAAGCGTGTTAATGGCGGCGCACATTTTAGCCCGCTATATAGTATTAACGAAGCAGAGCCTGTACAAAGTGAGTTAATAAATACCTCGAGTGTTATTGAGTTTATGAAAGGCCAAGGGGCAAATGCACAAGAATTAAAAGCATTACTGCACAATAACCCGGAGGCTAACAATGACTAAACTTGATTATTTATTAGCTATAGCGGCGGTTATAACCTTTGTACTTGCAACTAGTGTGTTGGTTTCTTTGTATGCTAAAAATAAAAGCAGCCAAGGCACTAAAAAAGTAGATATTTTAGAAGAAAAAGACGTACTTACTCTGTCACTACGAGTGCTAGGCTTAAACATAAGTAACGCCTGGTTTATAAGCATGGCGTGCTCGCTCTCTAGTAGCTCATGGTTTTTAGCTAAATTATATTATCCAGAGGCATCAACCAGCGCGTTTATTATTTCAATCGTGGTTTTTGTAACCTGTTTTATAACTGTGATTGACTTGGCTCATTATAAATTAGCAAAATTTGAGCATCATTTTTTAGAATTTATTGAAACCGTACAATCGTGTTTAAGCACGGGGCTATCGCTACAGCAATCAATGCAGTTTGCTGATGAACATGCAGACCCATATATAAAAAAACAAAGCACCTTACTAATACAACGCATGAGCATGGGTAGTGATGCCGAAACGTCGTTTGCCCCTTTAATTGAAAGATACAACTGCGAAACCGTAAGATTGTTTGCTCATAGCATCATTACACATACACAAAGCCAGTGTGATTTAACCGATATGCTAAAAAGCGTATGCAACATGATGTCGCTTCGGACCCTCGACCGCCAACAGCTAAAAGCTAAGCTTTCGGGTACTAAGTACGCTGCTGTATTTAGTGGTTTTTTACCTTACGCACTAATTCCTTTATTTAGCTATACCGATCCAACCTGGTTTGAACCATTATTAAACGATCCTAATGGGATTGCATTTATAACGGTTGCGCTTCTTTGTCAGCTATTTGGTTTTTTATGGCTACGCCTTAGCTTAAGGGTAACATTATGATTGATATACTTTTACTTATCGGACTTTTAGTAAGTATGGGCTCATTTATCCATATTCATAGGCAATCTCTTAAAGTCGAATTAGATAAACCCGATACTAAAAACATTAATTGGTATCCGCTAATCATCATCTCTAAACGTCAACTAAGACAAGCAGGGATTCAAATTAATAAAATATTAATAAGCCTGTACTGCTTCAAAGTGGCTGCTACTTTTAGTGCATTTACGGTTATAGAACTAACAGGTTATGAGCTGAGCCAATCGATTAAATTATTACTGTGTTTTATGTTTTTTTTTGCACCCGAATGCTGGTTTTTATTACGTAAAAATCAACGTAAAACCGTTATAAATAATAGCTTAGAGTTTTTTTTACGGGTGTTACTGGTTTACATGCGCGCTGGATTTTCACTAGAGCGCTCATTTGCACTGGCGGTTGATCATGGATTAAGTCAAAAACACCCATTATACAAAGAGCTAAAGTTATTTTTATTCGAACTAAGCGCAGGTAAAGATCGTGAATTTGCATTTAATTCACTTTTTGAACGAACTGGCGTATTAGGAATTAAAAAACTCGCCAACTTAATGTTAATAGGGTCAAAACTTGGTACGCCACTTATCCAAGCAGTAGAGGCTCAACTTGAAGGCCTAGCTCTAAAAAAGAACATTTTACTCGCTAAAAAAGTAAACAAAAAAGCGATGCACACAACCTTTCCCATTATCTTAATTTGTTTTCCGATGTTTTTGGTATTGGTGTTTTTTCCCGCAGCATTACAAGTAATGAACGTACTTAAAATGCTTGTAGAAGTGTTATAGGAGCCTGATATGAAAAAGCGTTATCAACAAGGGTACATACTTACTATTGAGCTTATATTAATTATAACTATTTTAATTATTGGCTCAATTGGTGGGGTGATTTTAGTAAGGGATGCCCTTATTAAGCGCCACCAAACTAAGGTAGATAATCAAATTACTGTAGTTGATGCTAATAATAGACCACTCGGTATTGCAGTAAGTTTTGATGAGCATCAAGCACCACTCATTTTTTATACAGACCGTGGAGCAAACAACACGTACAGGGCATTAATAGGCATAAGAGATGATAGGTTTACCTCGCGAGAAGCTGTTTATTACGATGCTCCAAATTGCCAAGGTAACCCGTGTTTAAAGGGCTTAAGCGATGAAGCAACCGACAGCCAAGGTGTCAGCAAGTTAAATAATACCGGTAATGTAAGTTATATAAATGCGCTGCAGCAAGGTCCAAATTATGCAATAGGGCAGTTAGGTAACACCGTTATTGGTCAGTTATTAAAAAGTACGCCACAACAATGCCCTGCTAATAGTGAACAAATTCTATCTCGTTATGTATCGCAAAAAGTAGTAACAGGCTCACCTTGTGAAAGCTTTGAAATAGATAAACAACCGGCCGACAGCAGTTGTTTAGTTGGAGTAACAGCTTTAGGAAATCCACTTTTAGGTACAAGCGATCAAGGTTTATCGCAATCGTGTGATACATGCCAAACAGGGTACGAATCGCAAGGTGACATACTTGATTTATATTTACCTCAGGTAGAACCGCTTTTAAATACAGCCCTTAATGCGCTTTCATTAGTAGGTATAGGCACAAACGTTGATATAGAGCTTGGTACAATATGCTGCCCAGAAGGTACACGCTTAGAAGAAGATGAAAACATTGTAGAGACACTCGTCTTCACTATTTTACAAACTACATTTGAGCTGGTCGGGATCGATTTAGTAAATAACCTTATCATTAGTGAAACACTGAGCTTAATAGGAATTGAGCCAGGCATTACATATTGCAAAACATCACTTAATTTAGTTAATGCAGAACAAGTAATTAATATCACCACAGGCGAACCTGCACTTAGTAGCTTAACACCACCATTTAAAGTTTTACTGCCCGTACATAGCGGCCAAAACAGTACAACGTGGATACATACTCCCCCAAAAGGGGAAGGAGAACGTCAATGAACGCCTCAAATATATTTACCTCACATGCTAATTTAGCAGATACACCAACTGATGAAATATCAACAGAAATTAAAGAAACGCTAACGCTACTAAAACAGTTTTATGACGTTGCAATTGTTAAATTTATCGATTTTAGAGAAGTTTATTCAGAGCAGTTAATAACCTGCAGCGATAAAGAAAGCGTCGAAAATGAGTTATTAAGCTATCAAAAACGCTGCACACAAGAAAAACTATATTTATTTGAAGATACTTTTTTTGATGATGTATCAAACAACACTCACAAATTAATTCGTTTTTATGCACAATATCCAATTTATAGTGTCACTAATAAATTGATAGGCGTAGTGCTGATGGCCGATTTAGCACCTAAAACATTAATAGGTTCACAAAAAGATCAGTTTATTTCATTTGCTCAATTATTGCAGACACAGTTAAATAAAAATTCAGATTCAGTAAGTAATCAAAGTACTAATCCTGAGAAAAAGAATTATGGGGAAAAGTATATTCATGTATTTAGTTTAGCGCCCGTCGCATTCTTAATTGCATTAGTATTATGCTCATTCACTGCATTACTTCTTTATACTATAGAAAAAAAGGAGCTGCAAAGTAATTACAATGAACAAACTCAGCAATTACGTAAAACGTTATTTAATGCTTTAGAGCGATTTGATAATCAAGGATTATATATATCGCAAAAAGATTTAGTTATCGCAGGTTTTTTACAAAGCCAAAATAGCTATACAAAAGAACAACTTAATAATTTAGTGCAGAGTCAGGTTTCACAAAGCTTAACTTATAAAGGGTATGTTGTGTTTGATTCTGAGTATAACCAGCTTGCACTTTGGTCAAAAAATAATTTTGATTTAGCCGCGTATGGGTTTACAAACTGGTTAAAAAAATTCAATAAAAGAGCGAACAAACAAGCAGTAGAAGTATTTACGGTTGCTGATACGGCTTTCTTAATTTCTGAAATAAAAATAAAACAAGGCTCTATTTATACACTTACAGCATTTGATTTAAGTAAGTTTTTAAAAGCCGTTATTGGCAAATTAAACACTGAAAATTATAACGTTTTTATAGCAACACCACAGTTTACTTTAGGAAAACAAGGAGAAGTAAACCCGAGTATAATTAAAAATAGTATTAGCGCTTTAAGCAGTCGTTTTCCACCTACTTGGCGCTTGCATGTGCAACCAATGAATAAAATAGTACGACCACAAATAACTAAATACAGTTTAATCAGATTAGGGTTAATCTCTTTTTGTGTATTCGCGTTTGTGTATTATTTTTTACGTTTGCCAAGGCGTTTACACAGTGAAATAAAACAAAAAAATCAGTTAATACTCAATAGAGAGGAGCTTTTTTCAAGTTCTCTGGATGCACTGCCGCATGGGTTTGCTATTTTTAATAGCCACGAATTTCCTGTGATTACCAACAATGCTTTTAATCTTTTATTTGCACAGGTGAATAAACAAAACAGTCAGCTATCGTATAGCCAGCTGATAAGTATTGCGCAGCAGCATAATATTATAAATCATTACCATGAACATCATAAGCTTGATGATGATCGTAACCAATTAATAGATATAGGTTTTACAGACGGGAAGTGGATAACTGTATTACAAAGACATACAGATTTTAATGGTTTCGTTTGCTACTTTAGAGATGATACAGAGGCACATCAAAAAGAATGTTTACTCGCTGATGTTCTCGAAAAATCAAAACAGACAAATCAATTAAAAGAAAAATTTGTTACAAGGCTTAGCCGTCAGTTGAAAACGCCTTTATCATCTTTAAAGTCATTAATTGAAATATCTAAAGATCCAATAAGCTTTAACGAATTTAAAAACAATGTGGGGAATATTTCTGATGTGTGCGACCAGCTTGAAAGTGTGATTCAACAGCTCGTAAATATAAATAAATCAGAGATAGGTAAGTTAAAGCTTCAGGCCAAAAACGTAAACCTAAATCAAATGATCAATAATAATATATCGATTTTAGCTAAAGAGGCTGAAAATAAAAGAATCGTTCTTAAAAATAATATTACGCCTGAATTAACGGTCGCAAGCGATGAAAAGTTAATTTCTCAATTGGTTATTCAGTTAGTGACTGAGGTTTTGGATTCATCAAATAATACAACGCTTTCAATTAACGCTCAGATTAAAAATGAAAGTAAACGTAATTACTTACACCTCGATTTTTCATTAAGTAATTTGATCGACAGTAGTAACTTTATAACTGAGCTTAAAAGTATATCGGGTGATGATATAACGCGCTTTATAGATGATAAAGACGTGTCATTAGAGTTAAAGTTTTTTATTTCAATATTTAAAATGTTAGGTGGTAAAGCGATAACTGTAAGTAGTAACGCGAATAAATCAACGATATCACTTTCTATGTTGGTAAACATAGCAACCAAACAAGGTAAGGGTAAAGACAACGAGCAAGAAGCACCAAGTAGCTCGTTAACAAATACTGATTTAGTAACTAACAAACACCAAAACACGCTATTACTGGTTGATGACGATCCTCTTGTTGAGATTGTAATTAGAGCAATGCTAAAAAATGAGAATATTAAAATAGATTACGCGCGCAGTGCAATAGAAGCAATGTTGATGGTATCGCAAAACAGTTACGACATTATTTTAATGGACATAGTAATGCCAGAATTGTCGGGAACTGACGCTATGTTAAAAATTAAAAAACACAGTGACAATTTGAAAACTAAAATAATTGCGCATACATCGACACCCGATACAGATTCAAAATACGTTAACCAGGGCTTTGATGACATGCTATTAAAACCAGTAAAACAAGGTGTATTAATAAACCAAATAACACGCATTTTAAAAGATAAGTCGTTATAAGTTAGCGTATATTACTGGAACAGTAATGAGGTAAAAAATGAAAAACACTATTGAAAATATGACTGAAGTTATCGAGTTTAAAGTAACGCCAATAAATAAAACTAAACGACTGCTTTTAGTAGATGATGACTTGCTAATAGAAATAGTAATTAGGAAAATGCTTAACGAAGAAAATATTTTAATAGATTTTGCATCAAGTGCTATAGAGGCACTACTTATGGTTTCTCAAAATATTTACGATATTATTTTAATGGATATAGTAATGCCGCAATTTACAGGTACCGACGCAATGCTAAAAATAAGAAAGCATGCTGACGCATCAGCAACAAAAATTATCGCTCATACATTTAGTGAAAACGAAAATAGTGATAACAAGTATGTGAAGCTTGGGTTTAACGGTCTGTTATTGAAGCCAGTTAAGCAAAGTGTATTAATAGAAAATATTAGATCTTTCTTGGAATGATAAATAGAAACAGTAGGGCGGTTAACTATTTTTTATTTATAGCTTACTAAAAAATTAAATTATAACTTTTGAAAGCACTAATATTTATTAGTGCTTTTGTGTATATGAACCTTTAATTTATTTAAATTTGTAAAAGTCCTTTAATAAGAATAATTACTTCAAATTATTCCTTCAAAGTATTACAAACTTCGCTTTTGTAATTGT
>NZ_PJBK01000034.1:0-78949 GCF_002836155.1 Pseudoalteromonas sp. GutCa3
AGCATTTAGCTGGCGTTTTTACGAGTGGCTTTTCAATTATAAACTTTCTAAAAAGTCTTCATCAAAATCAGCTGGCTCTTCTTTTATAGGTGGGTTGCCATCGTACAGCTCATAAATTTGACGCTGGAAGTAAATATCTTTTACAAATAAGTACGGATCAAGTGAATCATTTAATAGCCCTTCTTGTGGGATTAATGATGCACGCGCCTCAACTGCTTTTAAAACAAACACTAGAATAGTTTGTGGAGTCGTTAGCGCAACTTCAGGCAATACAAAGTTGTCGACTACATCACCGGTCAGGTTACGTGCTGTTGTAGGACCCATGCCAGGTAGCATTAAATAAGCGCCATCACCCACGCCCCATACACCTAACGTTTGTCCAAAGTCTTCATCTACAATTTCAAGACCAAGTGAACTGGCAACATCAAAAATACCAAAAATACCAACCGTAGAGTTAACTAAAAAACGCGCTAAGCTCACACTTGCATTACCCGGCTTACCTTGCAAACCCGCATTAATCATATCCACAGGTGCTGTAATATTACCTGTGAAATTAACAATACCGTTTCTTACCGGTACAGGCGTTACTTCAACATAACCTACAGCAACTGGGCGCAATAAATAAGCATCCAGTACATCCATATTAAAGTCGTATAACGGACGATTAATACTTTGCAGCGGATCTCTGTCATCTACTTTGCTTTGTGGTACTTGAGCACACCCGGCTAGTATCAATAAACATAAAAAAGTAAAACTGTGTTTTAACATCTAACGTCCTTAAGGTATTAATGTATCAATTTGAAGTTGGTAGTCACTTACACTTTCACGCTTTAACGACTCTGAATGACCTTCTAGCTCACCAGAACTTGGCATAACCGAGTCATCTATAGAAATACGCGCCGAAATAATAATATTTTCTGCACTAGATAAGTTAAGCCCTGCAACCATTGCACTACTATCACTCAACTCAACTGTAATTGGAAATGAATATTTAGCGAGTTTAACAGCAGCTAATGGCATTGGCGAACCACTTGCTGCTTTTGCAAATATAAACAAGATACCGTCTTTTGGCTGTTTATCTATAAGCTCTTTTGCAATGTCGACTGTAACTGCAATAGCACCCGTTGTAGTAGTAACTGGCATAACAGAGCCTTCCGTTTGCATTTGCTTCTCTATATCAGCGATACGCTCAGAGATCATGCTATAACGAGAATCATTTTTTTCCATACTCGCAAGTAAAACTTCAAATGCAGCTTTGGCTTGAGGCCAATCTTTACGTTCATAAGCGATGAGTGCTAATAACGAAATTGCATCTAAATTGGTAGGCTCAACTTTTAGTACTTTTGAGAGCATACCTGCCGCACGGGTCATATTAGCTTCGCTGCCTTCTAGTAATAAAACTTGGCTATAACTAATAAGTACCTGCATATTATCAGGATTCATACGTAGTGCTTTATCAAATGACTGCTGCGCCATGTCAAATTCATTAAGCGACATAGCAACTCGTCCAAGTAGCATCCAAGCAACTTCATCATCGCCTGAGCGGCTAAGCTTAGTACGAAGCGCCAATGCAAAAGCCTGCAGTTCATTTTGGCTAAGCGGCTCACCTTTTTGCATTACAGCACGCTCACCATAATCAGCTAAATTATCCATGGCATCATGCCAAGCCGAAATTTGCTGCTGACTACCCGTTAAACTATAAAAAACACCTGTTAGAGTAAGAACAAATGCGCCACCAGTTAAAGCAAAAATACGATTATTACCTTTGCTGTTTAGTGATTTTTCTGGTGATAACTCATTCAATAAACGGCGTTTTAATTCAATAATTGATTCTGCATGATTTACGGTATCAATACGCTGATTATCTAAATCGGTTTGTAAATCAACTAAACGCTGCTCATAAATGCTAATTAGCTCAGCGTTGGCGTTATGAGTAATTGTTTGAACGCGCTCTTTTTTTAAAAAAGGCAACATCACAAACCCAAGAGCAACCAGTGTGAGTAAAGCAAAACACGCCCACATTAAAATCATTTAACTTTGCTCCTGACGTTTGTTTTGTTCAATTAGCTTAGCTAACAGCATTTCGTCGTCACTGCTCCACGTTTGTTTTACTGATGCTTTTCGCTGGCGAATAACAATAAAACCAAAGCCGACTATGACAATTAATACAGGTAATACCCAAAGTACTAAAGTCGCTGGTGTAACTGGTGGGTCGTAATGAACAAAATAGCCAAAGCGGTCAATCATGTAATCAATCACTTCATCTTTGCTCTTACCTTCTTTAACCAATACGAGTACTTTATCGCGCAAGTCTTTAGCAACAACAGCGTCAGAGTCCGCAATGTTTTGATTTTGACACTTAGGACAGCGCAGCTCTTTAGTTAGCTCTTCAAACAATATCGCTTGTTTGTTGTTATCAAATTGATAGCGATCTTGCTCTGCAAACGCACTGATGCTTACAAAAAGGCTAAGCGTAAGTAGTAACCATTTCATTATTTAAGCTCCTGCATAATTGGCGCAAATTTAGCTCGCCATACTCGCGGGTTTATATCGCCCGTGTGATGCAACAAAATAGTGCCGTTTTTATCGACTAAAAATGTTTCAGGCGCACCCGAAACACCTAAATCCAACGACAAAGTACGATGTAAATCTAAGATATTAAATTGATATGGGTCACCCGCACGTTGCAGCATATCGCTCACTTCGGTGCGAAGTGATTGCATATCAAACGGGCCATCAAAGTCAGCATCGTAACCTTGTACGTAATAAAGCCCAATAATTTTAACGCCTTGCTCACGTAACTTAGTTAAATAACCAAGTTCAACTAAACATGTTGGGCACCAAGTACCCCATACATTTAGTAAGTAAACTTCGCCTTTTAAAGACTCGTTGGTCCACGGCTTATTGTCTTGCATTAAATCAGGTAGATTAAATGCTGGCATTTCTTGACCTAACCGACCCGTTTGAATTTCACGAGGATTAGCAAAAAGGCCTTGGTATAAAAATACACATACAAAAGCAAATACTAAAAGCGGCGCAATAGCTAAAATTTTACGGTTCATAAAACATTCTCCGATGCAGCTCTACGCGCTGTTTTAGCTGATGTGCGGTAGCGTTTATCAAATAAAATCATAAATCCAGCTAGGGAAATAAGCACACCACCAATCCACATCCAACGAACAAACGGTTTATGATAAATGCGAAGTGACCATGCACCTTGGCTCAACTGCTCACCTAACGCTAAGTATAAATCACGTGTAAAGCCTGCATCTATGGCCGCCTCGGTCATAAACTGCATACCAATATCATACTTACGTTTTTCGGCGTGTAAGCGTGTTACTAGCTCATTGTTTTTAAGCACCGATACAACACCAGCATGACCACTGTAGTTCGGCCCGCGAATAGTTTTAACACCATCAAAACGGTATTCATACTCGTTAAGCTGAACTGTATCGCCTTGCTTCATCGATACGTCACGCTCAACTGAATATGCTGATGTAAGCGTTACACCTGCAATAACAAACGAAATACCAATATGCCCAAGCACCATAGCCCAGTAACTTACACCTAAGCGTTTTAAACCTTCTTTTAAGGTGCCGTGTACAGCAGATTTAGTATAAATGTCGATCCCAGTTGATATTGCAATCCAAACCGCAAGCGTAGTGGCTAGTAGCGTAAGTGGTTTTACTAAATCGTAACTTGAAAACAACCAAGCACAGGTAATCACTACACTGGCTAATACGCCCATTAATATTTTGTTTTGTAAGAAAGCCCATTTATTTTGCTTCCAGCGTAAAAATGGCCCTATCCCCATCAAAATAGCAAACGGCACTAAAATTATTGCAAACATCTTATTAAAAAACGGTTCGCCAATAGAAATACTGCCCAAGCCCATTTCTTTATGAACCATAGGTAATAAAGTACCCAGCAATACGATTAATGTAGCAACTACTAAAAATATATTATTGAGCCATAACGCCACTTCGCGTGATACAAACTTGTATCGACCTTCACTATGTACTTGCGATACACGCAGTGCATATAACGCTAAGCCACCACCTACAACTATGCCTAAAAAGGCGAGTATAAATAAGCCTCTATCAGGGTCTGTTGCAAAAGCATGTACCGATACAATAATACCCGAGCGCACAATAAATGTGCCTAATAAGCTCAATGAAAATGCTGCTATAGCAAGTAATACGGTCCACGATTTAAACACACCGCGTTTTTCAGTTACGCTTAACGAGTGCAGTAATGCGGTCGCAACAAGCCATGGCATTAATGATGCGTTTTCTACTGGATCCCAAAACCACCAGCCACCCCAGCCAAGTTCTGAGTATGCCCACCAGCTACCAATTGTAATACCTAGTGTTAAAAAGCCCCACGCAGTCATTGTCCAAGGACGTGACCATTTAGCCCACGTGTTATCAAGCTTGCCAGTTAATAGCGCAGCAATAGCAAAAGAGAAAGCAACTGATAGCCCTACATAACCCATGTAGAGTAATGGCGGGTGAATAATCATGCCCGGATCTTGAAGCAACGGATTTAAATCACGCCCTTCTACCGGGAAATAAGGAAGTAGGCGCTCAAACGGGCTTGAAAGTAGTAAGGTGTACATCATAAAACCTACACCTAAAAAACCAAGTACGCCCAATACTCGGGCACGTAGCACCCAAGGGAGTGATTTAGAACGCGCAGCAACAACGGCAGTCCAACCAGCTTGCATTACTAACCACAGTAAAATAGCGCCTTCATGGCCGCCCCATGTAGAGGTGATTTTGTAATACCAAGGTAGCGTACTACTTGAATGATATGCCACATACGATACGGTAAAATCATCCGTTACACTGGCGTAAATAAGTGCTGCAAAAGAGATTAAAACAAAAGCGAATTGCCCAATTGCTAAAGAGGGAGCTGCACGCATTAATCGAAGATTACCGGTATGCGCGCCCCAAAGAGGAAAAATACACAGTAAAACGCTTAGCACCATGGCAAGCGTTAAAGAAAAATAACCAATTTCTGGGATCATAGCTAATTACCACTATCTAAGTTGTATTTTGGTTTTTCGTGCTTAATACCTTTAACTGCCTCAGCAACTTCTGCTGGCATATATTCTTCGTCATGCTTTGCAAGCACTTCAAATGCTTCAATAACATTAGGTTCGATTAATACGCCCTGCGCTACAATGCCTTGCCCCTCACGAAACAAGTCTGGCAATATGCCTTGATAACGCACGGTCACTAATGGACCTGTATCAATTAGCTTAAAGCTTACTTGTAAGCTCTGTTCATTACGCTCAACCGTGCCTGGTACAACCATGCCACCAATACGTAGCTTTTGGCCAATGAATGGTTTTTCTTTATTAGGCCCTTTGCCATCAATAAGTTCGCTTGGCGTATAAAAAAGATTAATATTTTCTTGAAGTGCATAAAGCACTAAACCAATTGATCCACCAATACCAAACAGTACGGCAATAATTACCAATAGGCGCTTTTTACGTCTTGGATTCATGAGGCTTGTTCCTGTTTAGCTTTTTTAATTCGCGCTTCACGTATTATTTGTTGCTCAACTGAAGCCATAATACGTTTGGTATCTCTTAAAGAGTTCACTAAAATACCGAGTAAAATAAGAGCGCATGTACCAAAAGAAAGCCAGATATAAAACCCATAGCCTCCCATTGCAATAAAATCAGAAAAAGAGTCAAACTGCATAATTACCCCTTATTTAACAACAAACGCACCCACGGTCGGTGCTTTTCGCGTTGTAAAATTTCATTTTTAAGACGAATTAAAGTCACTGTTCCTACAAAAGCAGCAAAGGCTAAAATATTAACCATAAGTGGCCAAAACATACTTGGGTCTATTGCTTTAGTGTCTAGTTTTGTAATGCTTGCGCCTTGGTGTAGCGTATTCCACCACTCAACTGAGTAATGAATAATAGGTAAATTGATTACGCCCACAATAGCTAAAATAGAAGCCGCACGCCCTGCTGACTTCTTATCTTCAAATGCATGGTAAAGCGAAAGCACGCCAAGATATAAAAATAATAAAATAAGTTCAGACGTTAAACGCGCATCCCATACCCACCAAGCCCCCCACATAGGTTTACCCCATGCAGCGCCAGTAATAAGCGCTATAGCAGTAATACAAGCACCAACAGGCGCTATAGCAATAACGGCAAGTTCGGCATTTCGTAGTTGCCATACAAGCGCAACAACAGCTGCAATAGCCATTGATGAGTAAGCCCCCATAGACAAAATGGCAGAAGGAACATGAATAAAAATGATACGGTAGCTGTCTTTTTGTTGGTAATCGGCAGGTGCAAAACCAAGCCCCCATACCCATCCAACAATCATACTAACTACAGTAACTACGGCAAAATAAGGCAGTAACGTATTGCATAACTGGTATGCACGCTCTGCTTTAGCATAGGGATGTAACCACTTCCACATTAACTTACACTCACTTTTAAAGCTGACGATATGGCAATTGGTGCGCTAATAATAGCAATAAGTAACATTGCACCAAGGATGGCAAGCTGCCCACTATAATCCAGCGACATGGTGCTGGTATCGATAGCCGACGTTGCAAAAATCAAAACAGGAATATACAAAGGCAATACGAGTAAACTCATCAAAATACCCCCTTTTTGTAATCCCACAGTAAGCCCTGCGCCTATTGCGCCAATAAAGCTCAATAGTGGAGTGCCTAATAATAATGTCAAAACAGTCGCTGTTAACGCCGTACTTTCTAGGTTTAACAACAATGCAAATAGCGGCGTCATTAATACAAGCGGCAAACCTGTTACCACCCAGTGAGCAGCCACTTTAGCAAGTACGGTTAACGATAACGGGTAAGACGATGCAATTAACTGCTCCAATGAGCCATCATTAAAATCATCTCTAAACAGCTTATCCAAGCCCAACATGGTAGAGAGTAATGCGGCAACCCAAATAATTCCCGGTGCCATTCTCGCTAGTAAACCAGGCTCAGGCCCGATTGCTAACGGAAATAATGAAATTACAATTAAGAAGAACAAAATAGGATTTACAATTTCAGCGCGCTGGCGAAACGCAAGTTTTACATCTTTGGTAAATACCGCACTAAATAGCAACCAATAAGAATGTTGACGAGTCATTAGTGACGATACTCCAGTGTAACCGTTTGCAAGTTACTAAAATGGGTCGTTAAATCTTGGTGGGTCGTTAACAAAATAGCTCCACCGTTTAGTAAGTGCTCGGTAAATCGCTGCTGTAAAAAGGCAACACCGCTTTTATCAAGCGCGGTAAATGGCTCATCAAGTACCCATAATTTAGCATCACTTAACCAAAGCCTAACCAAAGCTACACGTCTTTGTTGTCCAGCAGATAACATTCTAACCGGTACATCTTCAAGTCCAACAAGGCCAAGTTGCGCTAAAATGGGATACAAGTCAGGCTGGTTTATGTAGCCATTAATTTGTAACCAATGACGAACATTTTCAACTGCACTAAGCTGAGTATTTACACCTGTCTTGTGGCCTATAAAGAGTAGTTCTCTGGCATACTCTTCGTAATACTTAGATATAGGCTGTTCTTGAAATAAAACAGCTCCTTCATCAGGCACAGAAAAGCCTGCGATAATACGCAATAGCGATGTTTTACCAGCCCCATTAGGACCCGCTAATTGCATGATTTGACCGCTATTAAGGCTAAAATTAAGATCCGCAAACAAACAACGATCTTGCTTGATGCAGGTGACGGACTTAATGTGTAACAAGATGACGATTCTCTCTGCCAAAAATTAGGCGTTAGTCTACCATAATGATAGGGTAATACGAATATTGCTTTAAAATCGATTCACTTAAAATAGAGAAAACTTGATTTAAAATAATGAATACGCCAACGCAAATAACATTATCTAATTCATTGGTTATCAATCAATCGACAAATCCTCAAACCAATGAGTTATCGCAATTACCTAATGAGGTACTTGCGGCTAAAAACATTCAATTTTCGAAAGACTCGATTACGCTTGATGTATTTATTGATAAACATTGGCAGACATTAAGACTTGGCACTACAAGCGCACCTCAAAATTTACAAAAAATAGCCAGTGCTAACATACAACTTAGTCCCGATGGCAAACAGCTGAACATCACGCCAAACACTACAACCCTTACTTTAAATCAACCAGTACAATTACAGCGTTTATTAAATTATGTAAGCACGGGCACTGAGGTACAAAGCAAACCAATGGATTTACAAGTGGTTATGTCCCCTACCCCAAAATTAGTAGTTGATAAACTTAACGCCAGTATTGCCATAAATAAAGACGTAGCGCAGTTACTTTTAACCGAGCAGCCTTTAAAAGTAGTTGTTAGCACGACTAACAAAGGCGCACAGCTTAATGTTATTAATCGCTTTGCAGATACAATTCATACGCAACCACTTAGCCAAACTAAACTTACTAAATTACTCGTGGCCTTATTACCTAGTGCGCAACTTCAAGCAACACCTAAACTAGCTATTTTGACTCATCCTCAAAAGTCAGGTTCGTTTACAACGCCTATTACTAATCAACAAGTTAGTGAACTACCCAACACCCCCATTAAGGTAAATTTAATAAATCAGGCTGATAAATTACTTATTAAAACCGATACTAATAATATAAAAGTAACGCTTAATAACTCATTTTCTAAACCGTTTAACGAGTTACTTTTAGCTCAAAAAAGCAGTGTCTCTGAAATACATTTTTCTGCGTCCACTATTAAAGCAAGCCCACTGCTTACACCTGATAGCCCAATAAAGTCGTGGCTACAAAATAGCTTTAGTGATTTAAAAACGCGAATTAATGATGCAGTTAAATATTTTGAAAGTAAGCCCTTTGCAGCAGCAAATAAATCTGAGTTAATGCCGCCGTCTGGATCATCTGCGATACAAAGACCGGGCTTAGTTATGCAATTAACAGTATCACCGTTAAATAGAGTTAACATTACCCAAAATGTAAGTACGGCGTTAAATAGTAATACGAGCAATACTTTACCAGAGCACTTTTCAAGACTTCCGCCACTTGTACAATTAACTCAGCAAATAAAAGGAAGTGTTAGTGTTTGGCAATCACCTTCAAACACAGCAACAATCTACACGCCAATAACAAATAACATTACTCAAAATGAAGTGGCGAGCGCTAAGCCAAGTAGTTTAAACGCGAGTCAATTGAGTGCTCTGAATATTAGTACTAACAGTAAAGTTGATACGTTAATTAAGCCTACAAGTGAAATTGTTACTAAAGGGCAAACAACTTCTTCAGTGCAACCAGTAATAAACGGCAACAATCAAAACAGTGTAAACCCAGCCTCGATTAAAAACATGCTCCCATTAGCAGAGCCGTTATCTAATATTGCCTCTCGTAGTCAAATGCTACAACCAATAGAAGCAAAGCTATTAAGCACATTATTAAAGCTTCCTGATACCACAATCCCTACGGATAGATTAGCTGGTAACAAACAGCTTTTAAGTAGTCAAATTACTGACATTACAAATAGAGCAACAAAAGACACGCCCGATTTAACTCGCTTAATTAACCAAGCATTTAATCGCATGGTCTCAAGTAATAATGTTAACCCTGCGACCATACAGCGTGAAGTATTAGCCACCTTACAACCATCTCAATTAACGGGTGATACACTACAAAGTAGCTTCACTAAAGGACTTGAACAAGTTGCAGTGAGTATTTTAGCAGCCCCTATAATTAGCCAATCAGTAACACCGATAAGCTTTAATAACCAAACTGGCTTAGATGCACTTTTACAAGTACTCATACCTACTTTTAAAACAGGAAACGCGGGAGCAAAAATACTTGAGCAACTGCAGCAAGCTCAAGTTCAAGCATTGGCTAGCGAAATCGTACAAGTTAAAAACACACTTACCCAAGTAAGTGTTTCAACACCAAGTCAACAACCAGACACAAACCCGCTTGCACAATTTTTATTACCAATGAAATTGCCGCCTGAGGCCGCCCAAACAGAAATAACACTGGGGCAATATAAAAAGCCAAGCGCAGATAAATTAGAAGATAAAAATGTATGGTTTGTCAGGTTAAACTTTGATTATGCACAGATTGGGCAGTTACAGATTACCGCTGAGTTAATGGATAAAGCACTCGATTGCCAGCTATTAGCCTCGAGCCAAGAAGTAAGCGCAATTGCTCACCCTCACTTAGATAATTTAAGATCCAAACTAGCTAAGCACGGTTTACAAGTTGGAGAGCTCAACTTAAAGCGAGGCGATGCAAATAATCAGGCATTTTATAAATCTCATGCAATTATTAATATTAAGGTTTAGTAATGAGTGATACACCTATTAATAAGTCAGCCATTGGGCTTTTATACGAAGCTGGCAACACACCCACTGTAAGTGTAAAAGGGTTTGGTGAGTTAGCTGACGAAATAATTGCAGCGGCAAAATTAAAAGGAATTATGATCCACGAAGATGCTGCGCTTGCTAAAACGTTGTCGCATTTAAGCTTAGGGGAAGAAATCCCTAAAGAGCTTTATTATGTAATTGCAGAGCTTATTGCGTTTTCGTATGTATTAAGAGGTCAATTTCCGCCAGGCTGGCAAGACTTTCAAGGTAAGTTAAATAT
Organism: Pseudoalteromonas sp. GutCa3; assembly: GCF_002836155.1. Lineage (NCBI taxonomy): Bacteria > Pseudomonadati > Pseudomonadota > Gammaproteobacteria > Alteromonadales > Pseudoalteromonadaceae > Pseudoalteromonas > Pseudoalteromonas sp. GutCa3. The sequence goes on from NZ_PJBK01000034.1 coordinate 10,626, forward strand.
TAAAGCGTGAGATTATTTACACGCTTATAACTAAAAAGGCGCTAAGCGCCTTTTTGTTTATGTAGTGAAAACAGTAATTCGGCTTCTGCTCGCGGTAATTCGCATTCGCGTATCACCTCATCGAGGTCCGCACCTAACTCAACCATTTTTACTGCACGAGAGTAAATTTTAGCATCAGGGTCATCGTATTTCTGCGCAGCTTGTTGCTGTATCAAATCTTGATTTTGTTGCTCAACCTCAAGCACTCGCTTACCAATACTTAAAAGCCCTGTTCTAAGCTCTGAAATTTCACTTCGCAAAATATGAGTTTGCTCTGAGCTATCTTTAAGCTGCTGTAATACAGCATTAATTTCATTCACTTGTTTGTTTTTTAATGCAATTATTAGCGCAAGCGATATAAGACCTACCGCTAACGCTGATATAGCTATACTAAGTAACAGCATAATTTATTTGGTAAAGCTTATATATCGCTTAACTCATCCCATTCATCATCGCTGAGTAACTTGTTTAAATCGACTAAAATCAGTAGCTCATTATCACGATTACAAACGCCTTGAATAAACTTAGCACTTTCTTCAGTACCAACATTTGGTGCACTATCGATTTCAGAGCTGCGTAAATAAACGACTTCAGATACGCTGTCGGCTAAAATGCCGATAACTTGTTCTTCAGCTTCAATAATTAATATACGAGAATTATCGGTTGCATCAGCAGCTAACAAACCAAAACGTGCACGAGTATCAATAACAGTTACAACGTTACCGCGTAAGTTAATAATACCAATAACGTAAGAAGGTGCACCTGGTACAGGGGCTATCTCTGTATAACGAAGTATTTCTTGTACTTGCATTACATTTACGCCGTAGGTTTCTTCCTCTAGCTTAAACGTAACCCACTGTAAAATTTCATCATTATTATCTGCGTTTTTATTTGCTGACAGTAATTTATCTTGATTCATGCTATTACCCCGTAATGGTCATTACTACTGACGGCTATCTAAGCCTTTCTCTAATAATATATTTAAATTATCTACATCTATTAAAGCACACATTTTTTCTTTTATAACACCAGCAAGCCATGGGCGCTTACTTTTATTTGTACGCCATTTTACATCTTCTTTACTCAATGTAATGTTATTTATCAACTTTTCAGCTAATAAGCCCCACTGGCTATCACCTAAGGTAATTAAATACTGATAATCTAAAGACGCCTCTAATTTATCATCATACTTTTCTGGCATTACCCAACGAGCAGTATCAACAACATTAAGCTTTTCTTCTCTGTTGAGCATAACGCCTTTAAACCACTTTGGCTTACCAAATAAATGATTTACTTCACCTAATTGATGTATACCGCCTAATGCTTTTAATGGCACAGCCAATGTTAAACCAGCAACTTCAAAAAATAATGCCTGAAATTCACCATCAAAATAGTCAGATTGGCTAGTGGTTACAATCTGTGGTTCTGGTTCTTCTGTAATCGTACTTATCGGCTCTATTACTTCATCGTCAATGGCTTTATTAACTTTTGCGGCTTCAAATATCGGTTCAACTATTGGCTTAATTTCAGAATTAAGTAAGTCTTGATCAAATATTTTTTCTGCCGCTTTTATCTGTTCTTTTGGTTTTAAATGAATATGTTCTTGCTGCGAGTCGTGTGGCATTTGCTCAAGTAATTTTGCGACTGGCTCAAGGTTATCTACAGGCTCGTCTTCACATAACAAAGCCCCTAGGTATTGTTTCATTACTTTTTCATTAGCAAATAATTGCTTACTCATTCATTAACCTTGTTCAATTAAATATTCTAGCAGTGCTTTATATGCGTATACACCACGCGAACGAGGACAATACTCTACAGGCACTTTTTGCGCAAAGCTTGCATCTCTAAATTTAGTATCTACCGGTATCACACCTGGCCAGACTTTATCACCATATGTACTTTGCAGTGTTTTATATGCTTCTAACGATGCTTTAGTACGTTTATCATACATAGTAGGGATTATAGTATATTGATAATCTTTCGCTTGAGAGGTTTGCATTAATTCCATAGTGCGCATCATTCTATCAAGCCCTTTCAGTGCTAAAAATTCCGTTTGCACTGGCACTAAAATTCGCTCACTTGCTGCAAGCGCATTAACCATTAACACCCCTAAAACTGGGGGGCAATCTAAAATGGCATAATCGTAATGTTCACTGATTTTTGCAAGCGCTTTTTTTAGTATTAATCCCATACCTGTTTTATTACCCATGCTTCTATCAAGCGTGGCTATCGCCATTGTTGCGGGTAAAATATCTAGGTTTTCAAGTGTTGATGGGCATAAAGCTTGAAGTATCTCTTCACTTTGCATGCTCGTGCCACGCGCAAAAATATCATATACACTGACTTCCAAATCTTCTGAGTCAATGCCAAAGTAATAAGTGAGTGATGCATGAGGATCTGTATCAATAAGCAACACACGCTTACCCTGCAAAGCTAAAATACCAGCAAGGCTCACTGCTGTTGTTGTTTTACCAACACCACCTTTTTGATTTGCGACAGTCCAAATCTTCACATTACATCCTAATTACTGTTCATTGCGCGTTGTTATGCGAATACCACCATGAGGCAAACGAATTATTTTTATTGTATCGTCATCTGAAGGAAGCTCAATTTCAGGCTCTTCCGCTACTGGCTTGACGGCTTGTTCATCACCTTTAATGTCTTGTATTGGTGGTAAACCATACTTAGAAAGTGCAATAACAACTTTACGATTTTCTGCTCGCCCTTGTTCTGTATCGTTACTTACAAAAGGTGAATATTGACCATAACCTTCTATCGCCATTCTGGCAGAATTAATACCTAATGCTTCCAGCTCTACTAAAATAGATGTTGCTCTAGCAACCGAGAGTTCCCAATTTGAGCGAAATATTTCATTGCGAATACTTTCATCATCAGTATAGCCACGCACCCTAATATAGTTATCTACTGGAGCAATAATATCTTTAACAATTTTGACGACTTGCTTTGCCCTAGAGTGTGCAACTGAGCTACCACTTGAAAATAACATACCTGAGCTTAGCTCTATAATCAGCCAATCTTGATTAAGCTCTAAACTGGCTTCTCCATCACGAATTTCATCAATAAGCGCTGACTGCAGCTTAGCAAGTAAGCTATCGAGTGGTTTTCCTAAATATTTTTGTTGTATGTTACTTGTATCACTTTGACCGTCGAGTAACTCTGGTCCTTGTTCTTCTTTTAAAATACTTTCACCATAAAGAACTTCTTGTTCAGGCGTCACTCTATCAGTCAATATTCCATTACCATTGACGCCCTCACCTTGCTGGGAGTGCTGGCGGGCAGATTTATCAAAAACGTGTTCAAGGGAGTCTGACAATATTTGAAATTGTTCTTCTTTGTTGATCGCTATCGCATATAGCACCACAAAAAAAGCAAACATAATGGTCATGTAATCGGCATACGATACAAGCCAACGCTCTGTATGTTGACTTTTAGGAGCAGAGTGACGCAGTCGTCGGCGTAGCATGTTATTCGTCCACTAAATTAGGACGCTCTACACGGTAGGCTTCAAGCTTTAATTCTATATTTACTGGGCTTTCGCCAACGCTTATTGCAATCACGCCTTCGGCAAGCATTTCATGGTAAAGCATTTTTTGCTCTACACGCTGTTTTAACTTATTTGCCATAGGTAAAAACAATAAATTAGCTAAACCAACACCATAAATAGTCGCGATAAATGCCGTTGCAACGCCTGCACCAAGCATTTGTGGATCGGTAATAAACGACATTGCCTGTATTAAACCAAGCACAGCACCTAAAATACCAATGGTAGGACTGTAGCCCCCCATCGCTTCATAAACACGTGCGGCTTCAAGCAAGCGATCGCGTTCTAGCAGTAAATCAATTTCAAGCGTGTCACGTAGTTTTTGCTCTGAGCAGCCATCTACAAGCAAGCTTAAACCTTTTGCTGCATATGCATCTGGGTGAGCTAGCGCTTCATTTTCAAGCGCTAAGTAACCTTCTTGACGTGCCTTATGAGACCATCGCTTAACTTGTTCTATTGCATCTTCAATATCATATTGTGGCGCAACAAAAACCCAAGAGCTCATATTTAGCATTTTTTTAAAGGTACTTGCTGATGTTTGCAACATAACAGCACCAAGCGTGCCGCCTAATACAATAATAAGGGCAGGACCATTAAATAAAGCAGAAACAACGCCGCCTTCTAAAGAGTAACCTAGACCTATTGCACCCAGTGCTACAAATAGTCCAAATATTGAGAGTTTATCCACAACCTACCTCTCTCTTTATACGTGCTGCAACATCGCTCAATGCTAAGCTTTCACTCGAAAGCCCCGCATTAGCAATGGCTTGAGGCATTCCATAAACAACACAGCTTTTCTCATCCTGTGCCCAAATAGTTGCCCCCGTTTGCTTTAACATTCTTGCACCGTCACGTCCATCAGCGCCCATGCCTGTTAAAACGATAGCAAGCACATCGCCTTGATACGTTTTTGCTGCACTGGCAAACGTTACATCTACACTCGGTTTATAACTTATTCTCTCGCTATGATCTTCAAACACGCGCAGTGTTCTATTTGCCCCACGCCCTTCTACCATCATCTGCTGTCCGCCAGGCGCTAGATAAGCCGTTCCTGGTTGTAAGCGGTCACCTTGTTGCGCTTCTTTCACTTTTATTTGGCACAGGCCATTTAAACGTGCCGCAAATGCAGGTGTAAAAGCCGCAGGCATATGCTGAATAAGCAAAATAGGATGAGGAAAATTAGCAGGCAATTGAGTTAATATAGTTTGTAGTGCAACAGGGCCACCTGTAGAAGTGCCAATAGCCACAAGCTGGTATTGCTTTCCACTTGCTCGCATTGAGGCAACATTTGAACCTGACGGTATTGTAGGTGCTGCTCTTTGAAAGCTTCTATCGGGTTGTTTTATCGAAGGCGTTAGTGTGTTTGTTCTTTGCGAAAGTGAGCTTGTTATCGGTTTAGTTGATATTACTGGCTTAGGTGGTGTTGCAGATTTAAACGTTCGCGGTAAACGTCTTCGCCCTATATCTTTCACTTTATTTTGCAAAAGCTTTATAGCGTCTTCATTATTGCGAGCGATGTCTTCAAATTTTTTCGGTAAAAAATCCATTGCTCCAGCATCTAGCGCATCAAACGTTGCTGTTGCGCCATCACGTGTTAGTGATGAAAACATTAAGATAGGCGTTGGATTACTCGCCATTATCTCTTTAACTGCGCTAATACCATCAAGCACAGGCATTTCTACATCCATAGTGATCATATCTGGACGTAGCTGAGCTGCTTTTTCAACAGCTTCTCTGCCATTCACAGCAAAGCCTATAACTTGTATGTCGCTATCTTGCTCAAGAATTTCGCTTACCCTGCGGCGAAAAAAGCTTGAATCATCAACAACTAAAACTTTAACGGCCATTTAGCTCTCTTATTAAATTTATGCGTAGGTATATATTAAATATATACCTACTTTATTATTAGCCTGCGTAATGTTTTAACATGTTTGGAACGTCTAAAATCAGTGCAATGCCACCATCTGAAGTAATTGTAGCGCCTGCCATACCTGGGGTACCTTGTAGTAACGCATCAAGTGGTTTAATTACAACTTCTTCTTGGCCAATTAATGAGTCAACAACAAAACCAATTTGCTGCGTACCAATTTGCACAATAACTACATGGCCTTTTGCTTTTCGCTGTGAACGATCTGAGCCTTTAACTAACCAGTGCTCGAGGTAGAATAACGGTATTGCCTTTTTACGCACAATAATTGTTAATTGCCCATCAACCACATTTGTTTTCGTTAAATCTAAGTTGAATATTTCACTAACACCAGCAAGTGGTAACGCAAATGTTTGTGCGCCAACAATTACCATTAAGGTCGGTAATATGGCTAAGGTAAGTGGTACTTTTATCTCTAAAATGGTACCTACGCCTAACTCAGATTGAATACTTACAGAGCCGTTCAATTGGGTGATTTTAGTTTTCACCACATCCATTCCAACACCACGACCTGAAATATCAGATATCTCTTCTTTTGTTGAAAAGCCAGGTGCAAAAATGAGGTTGTATGCTTCAGTGTCAGAAAGTCGACTCGCTTGATCGTGGTCGAGTACGCCTTTACTAATTGCTATTTTTTTCAGTTTCTCAGCATCCATACCAGCGCCATCATCTTTAATGGTCAACAAAATATGGTCGCCTTCCTGAGACGCTGATAAAGTAACATTACCTGTTCTAGGCTTACCGGCAGCCTCACGAACAGCTGGCATTTCAATACCGTGGTCAACTGAGTTTCGAACTAAATGCACAAGCGGATCGGCTAGTGCTTCCACTAAGTTTTTATCTAAATCGGTTTCTTCACCTACAAGTTGTAAGTCAATGTCTTTGTTTAAGCTGCGTGCTAAATCGCGTACTACGCGAGGGAAACGACCAAATACCTTTTTAATTGGTTGCATTCGCGTTTGCATAACCGCGCCTTGAATATCAGCAGTCACTACATCTAAGTTAGAGATTGCTTTACCCATTGCTTCACTGTCTGAATTGGTCGCTAAACTAACCAAACGATTTCGCACAAGTACTAACTCACCAACCATATTCATAATTTGGTCAAGTCGTTTTGTATCTACGCGAACTGTCGTCTCTGCTGCTGGTGGCGCTGATTTTTTAGGCGTTGCTGGCGCTGCTTTAGCAACCGGTTTTTCTACCGGTTTAGAAGCGGGTGCTTTTACAGGTTCTGGTTTTTTTACAGGCACACTCGCTTTTGCAGCTGGTTTAGCTGGGATATTGGGCTGTTTCACAGCTGGAGTGCTTTCTATTGATTTAGGTGCAGTGCCTTTACCATGAAGTTCATCAAGAAGCGCTTCAAATTCATCATCACTAATTTCATCATCTGATGAATTAGCAGTATTTGACGCTGGTTTAGCTGGTTCTACAGGTGCTTTAACTGCACTACTTTGCTCAGGTGCTTTACTCGCAACCTCACCAAAACTGCCAACTCCATGTAACTCGTCTAATAAGCTGTCAAATTCATCATCAGTAATATCACCATTAAAATCACTACTACTTGCTACTGGCTTTTCAACTGCAGGACCTTGTCCTTTACCGTGTAGTTCATCAAGTAAGTTTTCAAATTCATCTTCAGTGATTTCGTTTATTTCAGCATCACTAACCGAAGGAGTTCCGCTAAACATTTCATCAAATGCAAATGGATCTTCCTCATCAGCTATTGGCGTATCAACTACTTCATCAAGAGGTTGTTCAACGTCAGTTTCTGAAGCGACTCCGTTAAGCTCGGCTTCTGTTGGAGGTAGGCCCAAAATGTGGAGGGTTTGAAGTAACTCAGGATCTGCTGGTTCTGGCTTATCCCTATTTTGGATAGTCGCGAACATTTCATTAATGGTGTCGAGCGCTTGTAAAATAACATCCATTAACTCTGAATTGACCGTTCGCACGCCTTGACGTAGTAAATCAAATACGTTTTCAGCGCCGTGGCAAGCATCAACAAGTTCTGTCATAGCTAAAAAGCCTGCACCACCTTTTACAGTGTGAAAGCCTCTAAATATGGCATTTAGTAACTCGGTATCTTCTGGATTATTTTCCAGTTCAACTAACTGTTCAGATAAAAGCTCTAGGATTTCTCCTGCCTCTACAAGAAAGTCTTGTAAAATATCTTCATCGACTTCAAACATGCAGTTACTCTCCTCTTAGAAGCCCAAACTTGATAAAAGATCATCGACTTCATCTTGATCAGATACAACATCATTACGCGATTCTTTATCAATAATAGGGCCTTCAGGACCTGCTAAAGTTTGTGTGGCAACTGGTTCTTTTATTTTTTGTTGTTCTACTTTATTCGCTGTGTTGTCACTGTCATCTTGTTCAGCAAACGCTGTTAAAAGATGAAGTAAGCTTTCTTCTACTTCTCTAACAAGTTCTATAACACGGCGAATAACTTGACCTGTTAAGTCTTGATAGTCTTGAGCCATTAGTACATTTGTCATTAAGCTTTGAAGCTCATCCGTTTTATGATGAGAGTTATTCATAAACTTATCGATACTATGGCAAAGTTGTTTAAACTCACCAAGCTCAATCTCTCGGCTCATTAAACGATCCCATGTCGGTTTGATATGAGATATTTCATCTGCAAGTTGCTGAGCTATAGGTAAACTAGCCTCAACAGCATCCATTGTTTTATTAGCCGCATTTTCTGTCATTTCTATGACATAATTAAGCCGCTTTTTAGCATCTGGAATCGCATCTGTCGTTATGTTAGTTAAGCGAGTATCAAGCTCAAAACTTTTAAGTGCTTCGTGCAGTTGACGAGTCAACTTCCCAACTTCAGCAAATAATTTAGACTGCTCTTGCGAAGCTGTCTCTAAAATCAACTGATTAGCTTTATCTTGCTCATCGTTTTCTAAATAAATGACGAGTTGACGAGCTTGTTCTAACGTTATTTGAGGCGCAGCTGGTGCTGACATAAGCCTCTCCCCCATCATTAGCCTAAGCGTTCAAATACTTTTTCTAATTTAGTTTTTAATGTTCCAGCCGTAAATGGCTTAACAATATAACCATTAACGCCAGCTTGCGCTGCAGCTATTATTTGTTCTTTTTTAGCTTCTGCCGTTACCATCAGTACAGGGATATGTTTTAACTTATCATCTGCACGAATTGCTCTTAAAAGGTCAATACCTTGCATTCCCGGCATATTCCAATCTGTAACCACAAAATCAAATACTTGATTTTGTAACATAGGCAAAGCTGTAGACCCGTCATCAGCTTCTTGAACATTAGTGAAACCTAAGTCACGTAATAGGTTTTTTATAATTCGTCTCATCGTTGAAAAATCATCAACTACAAGAATTTTCATGTTTTTATCCAAAACATCCCCCAGTGAGGTATTAACCTTAGTTTACTTACTACTAGTTTATCCAGTCATTGATTTTAGCTTTAAGCTTAATCATCGCCTGACCATGTATCTGACTTACACGCGATTCGCTTACATCGAGTATATGTCCTATTTCTTTTAAATTCATTTCATCGTTATAGTATAAAGAAAGTACCATTGCATCACGCTCTGGTAATGACTTTATTGCATTTAGCAAAGACTCATTAAACCGATCATTTTTAACATTATTAAAAGGTTTGTCTAGCGCTAAATCTTGGCCTACGGGAGTAATAACATCCTCATCTACACCAAGGTCTTCTATGCCTAATACTTTACTGGTATTAACATCATTTAAAATATGATGGTACTCATTGAGTGAAATTTCAAGTTTTTCAGCAACTTCTGTATCTGTTGGTTCGCGATTCAGACTGCTTTCGAGCCCAGTAATTGCTTCTGCAACTTGTCGGCTTTTACGGTGTACTGAACGAGGAGCCCAATCACCACGGCGCATTTCATCAAGCATAGCCCCGCGAATACGAATACCGGCGAAGGTTTCAAAGCTTGCGCCTTTTGTTGCATCAAAGTTTTTTGAAGCTTCTATTAAACCTATCATTCCTGATTGAATTAAATCATCAAGCTGAACGCTAGGTGGTAATCGAGCAATTAGATGACATGCCACTTTTTTAACAAGTGATGCATGTTTCTCAACAATCACATTTAAGTTTTGTGTTGATTGATATCCCATAGCTCTATTCACCAATGTTGTCATAATTAGCCGTTTACTAGTTTCTCAATGAAAAACTCTAAATGCCCAGATGGTTGATTTGGTATTGGCCATTTAACTGCTTTTGTCGCCAGCGCTTTAAACGCGAGAGCGGCTGGCGAACTTGGAAAGAGCTCAACAATCACCTTTTGGCGACGTGTTGCTTTGCGCATATTTTCGTCATAAGGAACCGTTGCTACTAGCTCCATTGAAACATCTAAAAAGCGATCGGTAACTTTAGATAGTTTTGCAAACAATTCAGTGCCTTCACGCATACTGCGGACCATATTGGCAACAATTTTGAACTTATAAACACCGTGCTCGCGGCTTAATACTTTAATAAGTGCGTAAGCATCGGTTATTGATGTTGGTTCATCGCACACTACAACCATTACATCTTGTGCTGCTCGTGAGAAGCTTAGCACCATGTCTGAAATACCAGCGGCTGTATCTACAATTAAAATATCAAATTCGGTATTCAATTCGCTAAATGCACGAATTAGCCCGGCATGCTCAGATGGCGATAATTCAACCATACTTTGCGAGCCCGATGTAGCGGGTACAATTTTAATACCAGCAGGGCCTTCAACTAAAATCTCGTCAAGCTCACATTCACCTGACAAAACGTGTGATAAATTGCGCTCTACACGTAAACCAAGCATCACATCACAGTTTGCTAAACCTAAGTCAGCATCCAGCACTAATACTCTATTACCTTGTTGCCCTAGTGCAATAGCGGTATTTAGAGAAACATTTGTTTTCCCCACCCCACCTTTACCACCGGTTACAGCGATAACTTTTACGCCGTTGTTATTGTTTTGACTCATTTTGCGCAGGCCGCTTGCTTGATCTAATACTGTGTTAATCATACATCCCTACTGTACTTGGCGCCACTGCTTGGTGCCTTGAATGTTGTGCTTTTGTTCTTTTTAAATATAACTGCTCAGCCTTTTTCACTAGTTTTTCAGCATTTGCAACACGAATATCTTCTGGCACTCGTTGACCGTTAGTAAGATACCCTATTGGAAGGCGATTTTGAATCGCAATACTAATAATCTCACCCAAACTTAATGATTCATCTAACTTAGTGAAAATACAACCACTTAACTGTACTTTTTTAAAGTGACGTACTGTTTCTTGTAATACATTAATTTGTGCCGTCGCGCTTAGTACTAAGTAGCTGCGAATATCCACACGTTGGTTACGCATTAACGTGTTTAACTGCTCAGTTAAACGTAAATCTCGCTGACTCATACCTGCTGTATCAATTAATACTAGACGTTTATTTCGTAAATGATATAAAACTTCAGCTAATTCATTAGCATCTTTAACTTGCTTTACACCACAACCAATAATACGGCCGTAAGTAGCAAGCTGTTCATATGCACCAATTCTGTATGTATCAGTGGTTATTAAGGCCACTTTATCAGCGCCATATTTTTGTGCGCCTAAAGCTGCAAGCTTAGCAACTGTTGTTGTTTTACCAACACCTGTTGGACCCACTAACGCATATACACCACCTTGGCGAAGTATTTCATTATTGGTTGTTTGCATTTGATCTTCGACCATCGTTAACAATGCTTTCCAACCTTGCTTACGAGATACATCATCAGGTACAAAACATGCCATTTGTTGCGCGACTTCTTTATCAATACCCATACCGACTAAGCGGTCAACCATGCAAGCGCGTGTTGGATCGCGACGCGCCATATCTTGCTGCATTAAGCCCGATACTTGATGCTCAAGCAATTGACGAATTGCGTTCATTTCTTCACGCATTGTTGTCATTTCTTCGCTTTCATTATTGGGTGTTTGTTGGCGAGCAGTTACTGGACTATCTAAATCATCAAAGTCGCTGTCTAAATCATCAAAACCTAAGCTATCCGCTTGAGTTTGTGGACGAACTGGCGCTGCATTTTCAGGAGCAAACATATTTTTAGTACGCTGTTCCATAACTGGTTCTTGATAGTTATCGGTAGTATCAATACCTGATTGTGAAAACATTGATGCAAGTTCAGGGGAGCGAGGACGCGGTGATTGGCGCTCTAATAAAGCCTGTAGGCTGTCAGCCACTTTTGCTTGCGGCTCTGGTTTGGCACGCTGAGGCTCTGGTTTTACAAAATTATGCATACTTTGCTGTGGTGCTTGAGCACGCGGCTCTGCAGTACGTTGTGGTTGCGCTGCTACTTTAGGGGCTGCTTTGTCATAATCAACTGCCGCTACAATTTCTACACCGTTAGCCAGCTTCTTATTTGACATAATAACCGCATCAACACCTAATTCATCTTTAACTTCTTTAAGTGCTGTGCGCATATCTTTAGCAAAAAAACGTTTAATTTTCATGATTCAACCCCTGTTAAAATCTTATTGTTGGCCTACAGAGCTAACAATCTTGATCTGTCTTTCGTCTGGTACCTCTTGATAAGACATCACTCTCAATCCTGGAATGGTGTACTTAACAAAACGAGATAACACAGTGCGTAACATTCCTGACGTTAGCAATATAGAAGGTTCACCGGCCATTTCTTGATTTTGATGCGCTTGTGTCAATGACACTTGAAGTCGCTCTGCAAGTCCAGGCTCAATACCGGCACCTTCATCGCCTGCATTTTGTAATGACTGATGCAACATCTGTTCCAACTCAGGTGCCAAGGTTATGACAGGGATTTCTGATGACATACCAACCGCATCTTGAACAATTAACCTACGCAGAGAAATACGCACTGCAGCCGTTAATACATCAGGGTCTTGGCTACGCGGACCATACTCAACAAGGGTTTGAACAATTGAGCGCATATCGCGAATAGCTACACCTTCATTCAATAAATTTTGCAGTACTTTTACAATTGCAGTTAATGGCAACACATCAGGTACTAGTCCTTCTACTAAGCGAGGATGGCTTTTAGCAAGCATATCAAGCAGGTTTTGAACTTCTTCATGCCCTAGTAACAACGCCGCACTGTTAGTTAATAACTGGCTAATATGAGTGGCAACTACCGTGGCTGAATCTACAACGGTATAACCTAGTGATTGCGCTTCATCTTTTTGATCAGGCTTGATCCATACTGCATCAAGGCCAAACGCAGGATCTTTGGTTTCAACCCCTTTAATTGGGCCAAATACTTGCCCTGGGTTAATTGCTAGCTCGTCGCCATGTTTAAGTTCGCTTTCACCGGTTGAAACACCCATTAGCGTTATTCTGTAAGCATTAGGGTCAAGCTCTAAATTATCGCGAATATGAACAGGTGGTACTAAAAAACCAAGCTCTTGAGAAAGCTTTTTACGTACACCTTTAATACGATTAAGTAGCTCACCACCTTGTGATTGGTCCACTAACGGAATTAATCTATAACCTACTTCTAGGCCAATTACGTCAACCTGTTGAACATCATCCCAACCAAGTTCTTTTTGCTCTTGTTTATTGGCAATACCTGTTGCAGCGCTTCCGCCACTGGCGGCCTCTTCGACTTCTGCTGCAGCGGCTTTTAGCTTAGTTTGCTGTGTGTAGTAAGCTAAATAACCCAATAACGCACCTAAACTTAAAAAAGCAAAATGCGGCATACCAGGCACTAAACCCATGATGATCAAAATACCTGAAGCAATAAAGAGTGATTTTTCGTTACCTAGTTGTTTCTTAAATTGGTCACCCATATTGAGCGACTCATTTTGACGTGTTACAACAATCGCGGTACCAATTGAAAGCAGTAAAGAAGGAAGTTGAGCAACTAAGCCATCACCAATGGTAAGTAATGTATATACTTCCATTGCGTTGCCAAAACTCAAATTATGTTGAATCATACCGACAAATAAACCACCAACAATATTGATGATTAATATAACAATACCTGCAATGGCATCGCCTTTTACAAATTTACTCGCACCATCCATTGAGCCGTAAAAATCAGCTTCGCGAGTTACTTCCTCGCGGCGGTCACGCGCTTGCTCAGCACTGATAAAACCAGCGTTTAAATCGGCGTCAATTGCCATTTGTTTACCCGGCATTGCGTCAAGGGTGAAACGTGCAGATACCTCAGAAATACGCCCAGCACCTTTAGTAATTACCACAAAGTTAATAATGATCAGAATTAAAAATACGACCAAACCAACAGCGTAGTTACCACCAATAACTACGGAGCCAAACGCTTCAATTACCTTCCCAGCAGAATCCCCACCGTTATGACCCTCAAGTAATACAACTCGAGTGCTGGCAACATTAAGCGCTAAGCGCATAATCGTAGCGATTAGTAATACAGAGGGGAATATACCAAACTCAACCGGCTTCATCGTGTAAACAGTCACGAGTAAAACCACTAATGCGAGGGCAATATTAAACGAGAAAAGGATATCGAGTAAAAATGGCGGTAACGGTAAGATCACCATTCCCAAGGCAGCAAGCACAAGCAAAGGAGTACCTACCCCTTTGGCATAGTCTTTTTTGTCTCTGTTAAGTTGTTGTAATACCGCTTTAAAACTCATAATTCTACAATTTCAAAAAATTGACACTACGTAGAATTAGCAATAACTATTCCAAGTTACTAAGTTAACGGTTTAATACTTGTAGGCATCGGGGATTGGGAGCTTGTTATTGAGCTTAGTTGGACGTTTACCGCGCCCTTTATTAAAGCGCTTAAGCTGAAATACATACGCTAAAACTTGCGCTACTGCAGTAAATAGCTGATCGGGTATTTGCTCTCCTACTTCAGCCGTATGATAAAGCGCTCGGGTCAACATAGGGGATTCTAAAATAGGTACTTCATTCCCTATTGCTACTTTTCTAATTTGCATCGCCATTTCATCGATACCCTTAGCAAGCACTATTGGCGCTCCTGCGCGCTCTGTATCGTATTTTAATGCTACTGAGTAGTGAGTTGGGTTTGTAACAATAACATCAGCGTCAGGGACATCTTGCATCATACGGTTTTGCGACATTTGCCTTTGAGTTTGCCTAATACGCGCTTTTATTTGTGGGTCACCTTCAGAGTTTTTATACTCATCTTTAATCTCTTGCATTGTCATTTTAAGTTGTTTGTTATGGTTATAACTTTGAAATGGTGCATCAATAGCCGCAATAATAATTAAAGTGCACGAAAGACCTAAAAACATCCAGCCTAAAATCTCTAAGGCATGGATAATATTACCTGGTGCACTTTCTAAACTTAAATGCAGTATTTCATCAAAATAGGTATTAATTAAAAATATAGCAAAACTTGCAACCAAACCAAATTTTAAAAGTGACTTTATAAGCTCAATAGCCGCTTGCGGGCCAAACATACGTTTAAAGCCTTTCATTGGCGACATTTTACTTGCTTTAGGTGCAGCGGCTTCCCAGCTAAAATTAAAACCACCTAGTAACGTATTACCAATAAATGCAGCCAAAACTATAATTAATACAAACATAGCCATAGGAAACATTAAAGCGTCTGCAACCTCTCCCCATACGGCAAACATTTTAGTAGTATCAAAGGCTTCGTTACGATTTAAGCTAAGGGTTCGGCCCATTACATTGTATAAACCTTTACCAATTTCTGGCCCATACATCAAAAGTGATATAGCCGAAAAAATAAGTACAAACATGGTACCTAGCTCTTTTGAGCGCGCTATTTGGCCTTTCTTTTTAGATTCTTCAAGCTTTTTTGATGTGGGTTCTTCTGTTTTTTCTTGTCCTGAGTCTTCAGACATGACTTTCTCCTAAGGTGAGCAACCAACTAAAGTACACATTAGCTCAACCATTTTTAACCATTGAAACTCAAACTGAGTAACAAAGTTACCTAGTGTCGCCCAAATAATAATAAGTCCCGCTACCAAGGTAAACGGAAAACCAATAGAGAAAATATTTAATTGCGGTGCTGCACGCGTCATAATACCAAACGACATATTAATAACGAGCATCGCGGTAAGCGGTGCAAGTGAGAGTACAAGTGCTGTAGTAAACATCCAGCCGCCCCAAGTCACTATGTCCCAGTAATGATCTACAGACCACCATGTGCCATCAATGGGTAGCACTTGAAAACTATGCACCACCATTTGAATCATCATTAAATGTCCGTTAAAAGCAAAAAATAATAGGGTGGCCAGAATAAGAAAAAACTGGCCCACAGCAGGCACACTCGCACCATTAGAAGGGTCAATAACCGAAGCAAAACCTAAACCGGTTTGCATCGCGAGTATTTGCCCTGCTAACACAAAAGTATTTAATAAAAGTATAGATGTAAAACCAATAGCAACACCAATCAGCATTTGTTGAATAACGACTAAAATCATCTCAAACGAAAATAAATTAGTGAATGTAGCTGGGGGCAAAACAGGAACTACAACAAAAGTTACAACAACCGATAAACCCATTTTTATACGTGTAGGAACATTTTTAGCCCCCAAACCAGCCATAATCATAATCATTGAGCTAATGCGTACCAGCGGCAACAAAAAATCGCTCAACCATTGAATAACGACAGCAAAGGGGTATTCCACGTTTAACCTGCAATTTCAGGAATAAGTAATACTAGGCGAGTAAAAAAGTCCATTAGTTCTTGAGTAAGCCAATGCCCACCCACAATAAGCGCACTAATGGTAATTAATAAACGAGGTAAAAAGCTCAATGTTTGTTCATTGATAGACGTTGCAGCCTGAAACACGGCAACAACTAAACCAATAATTAAGCCTGGGACTACAATTGCAGACACCAGCTTAATAACTAAAAAAAGAGCGTCACTTAGGATATCAACAAAAATTTCCGGTTCCATGTTGTACTCCTATTGTTGGGTCATGTTAATGCTTTGCATACTAAGTCCCTAAACCAAAGCTTTTGGCTAAGGTACCCATCACTAAGCTCCAGCCGTCTACAAGTACAAATAACATAATTTTAAACGGTAAGGACACAATCATGGGTGAAAGCATCATCATACCCATCGCCATTAATACCGAGGCGACCACTAAATCAACAATTAAAAATGGGATAAAAAACATAAACCCTATTATAAATGCGGTTTGCAATTCGCTGGTTACAAAGGCGGGTATAAGCACTATTAACGGTGTATCTTGTGGCGAATCAAGCTGATCGTAACCGGCAATTTTAGCAAACGTTTCTAAATCTTTTAAACGCACTTGTGAAAGCATAAATGCTTTCATTGGCTCTTTAGCCAGCTCTAAAGCTTGTACTGAAGTAACCTGCTCATTTAAGTAAGGCTCTATAGCTCGCTCGTTTACCTGCTGATAAATAGGCGACATTATAAAAATACTTAGAAAAAGCGACATACCTAATAACACTTGATTTGACGGTGTTTGCTGCAAACCAATTGCTTGGCGCAAAATGGCGAGTACAACAATTATTCGTGTAAAGGAAGTCATCATAATTATGGCAGCCGGTATAAAACTCAGCGCCGTCATAATTGCTAAAACTTGTAACGTTACTGAGTAATCCTGTGTGCCATCAGCGTTTGTTGTAATAGTAAGCGCATCAATTCCTTCTGCGCTTACACTTGGTACAAACACCATGGCAAAAATAATAAGCAGCCACTTTGTCATAGGTTTAATTCTTTTTATTTTGGTTTGATTGCGGGTTTAAAAGTTTACCAAATCGTTTAGCTAATTCAGGTAGTTCTTTTTCACTTAATGGGGTTTCTAACTTGTGTAAGTAATTAATACTGTGGGGGGTTACACCAAGTAAATGCTGAGCATTATCTATCTCAACAACCATTAAACGCTCGCGAGAACCCAAAGGTAGACTTCTGACTACTTTAAATTCATCGCTGTTTGCTAAATTTGGATTAAGCTTTTTAACAAAAAATGCCAGCACAATAATTAGTACTAGCACCATTACAAGCGACAGCACCATAGAGAGTATATCTCCAGTGGGTGTTGCCACATCTGCTTTTGAAAAAACGGAACTCGTTAAAGCAACTAATAAGCTCATCGTAGTTTTTTGATCCGCTCTACTTGGCTTATCACGTCAGTTAAGCGAATACCAAACTTGTCGTTTACTACAACTACTTCACCATGGGCTATCAAAGTACCGTTAACTAGCACGTCTAGCGGCTCGCCCGCAACACGGTCAAGCTCAACAACAGAGCCTTGGTTAAGTTGCAATAAGTTACGAATATTAATTTTAGAGCGTCCTACTTCCATTGAAATAGTAACGGGGATATCTAAAATAGTGTCGAGTTTTCGTTTTTCATCGCCACTCATTTCGTGTTTTGAATCACTTAACTCATCAAGCTCCGCAACATGTGCTTCGCTACTATCATCTGGAGCTTCGGCTTCTGCTAATGCTGCTGCCCATTCATCCATTGTGTCTTGATCATCGCTCATACTTTTAACCTTTTAATCAATTACCAGTCTAAGTCTACACCGTCAGAGAGGTGTAAATCATCTTCTAGTTCTGCTAATTCTGCATCTGAGTCAATTTTCTTGCCGCCTTTGGTAAATACATGCAGCTCAGATTTAACTGAATCAGGTCGTTTAATTTTTTCACTAATTTGAAGCGCAACATTATCGCGAGAGCGACCCATTTTGGCTCTAAATGTAGGTAGTTCTTCAACAAATACGGTTATATGCTCAGGCATTTCAACCGGAATAATATCACCGGCTTTGAGTTCCATAATTTGTTTTAAGGTTAAATCAACTTCAAGTAACTGAGTTGATATTTCAACCTCTACATCCATTATTTCATCGCGAAGCGCTTTGCTCCAACGTAAATCAGTATCTTCAGTATCAGACTGAACACCCGCATCTAACAGCTCTCGAATTGGCTCAAGCATTGAATACGGAAGTGCAATATGAAAATCGCCACCGCCGCCATCGAGCTCTATATGGAAAGAACTAATAACCACAACCTCAGTTGGGCTTACAATATTAGCCATAGCTGGATTTACTTCAGAATCGAGATATTCAAACGATACATCCATAACCGGTGCCCAAGCTTCTTTATAATCTTCAAAGATTATTTTAAGAAGCATTTGTACAATTCGGCGCTCTGTTGGGGTAAATTCTCGGCCTTCTATTTTTGCATGATAACGCCCGTCACCACCAAAAAAGTTATCTACCAAAATAAACACAAGTCGTGCTTCCATGGTAATCAGACCAGTGCCTTTTAAAGGTCTAAAACGCACCATATTTAAGCTTGTTGGAACAAATAGAGTATGAATATACTCGCCAAACTTAATCATTTGCACGCCGTTAATAGACACCTCTGCGGTGCGGCGCATCATGTTAAATAGGCTAATTCGCATATGACGAGCAAAGCGTTCATTAACAATTTCCAGCGTCGGCATACGACCACGCACGATCCGATCTTGCGAAGAAAAATCGTACTGAAGCGTACTTCCCCCGCCATCTTCACCTTCGTGTATATCTTCCTCTTCAACGTCATCAACACCATGCAATAGCGCATCAATTTCGTCTTGGGATAATAAATCGCTCACGCTAACCCCTTATTGCATCACAAAGCCGGTAAACAATACCCGCTCAATTACTTTGCTGCCTTCAACATCCATTAAGGCTTTTTGTACCTTTTCAAGTGCAGAAAAACGAAGTGTTTCTTTACCTGAGCTCGTACTTAACTCATCAGCAGTTGTAGTAGAAAACACGCTTAGTAGCGTCCCTTCTATTAGTGGAATGTGTTTTTTGGCTGTTTCTTCATTTACTTCGCCACGTACTAGTAACTGTACTTTAATTTGCACAATTCTGTCGCGACTTGAACCGGGAACGTTAAATACAAATGGGCGTGGCATTGACACATATAAAGCACTGCCTATTTCAGCTGAATCACCAACTGCAGCAGAAGGTGCATCTGCTGACATCGCAGTCTCTTCATCTAAGGTTTCAACTGGCGCATCCGAACCCGACATAAAAAAGTAACCTGCAGCACCGCCTACAATAAGTAGTACAGCTACTATGATTATTATTAGTTTCTTTTTGCTTTTACCGGTTTCTTCAATTTCTAAACTTGTTTCTTCAGCCATCATGATTCCTTTAATCGCAAAGGTACTTGCTTGTTTTAGTTATTATAATAGCAGCACTTAGGCATAGTAATCTATTGATGATGAAGTTTGTTGTCGAGAACTTTGTGCAGTGTTATTTGCTTGCTCGTCGTTTTCATCATTAACTGACTTATTATTAGCCAAATTACCTTGAGGTCCACTCTCACTTTGCTCGGCAGTTTCACCACCTGATTGCCCATAAGAAATAGTACTTTCACCAAGCTCTAATCCTTGTTGCGCTAACATTTCACGTAAGCGCGGCATTGATTGTTCAAGTGCTTCTTTGGCTTGCTGGTTTTGTACTACAAAGTTTATATGTGCTTGTTCTGCATCGCTGCGAATACGTATTTGCATACTGCCCATTTCGGGAGGATCTAGGCGAATTTCTGCTTCTTTATTATTAATGCTCAGCATTGAGCTAACGCGCTCTTGCAGTAATTTAGCTGCATCACTTTTAACAATATTAATTGCCTGCATTACACCAGGATCAATACTTACTTGCTTAACTTGCGATGTACTTTGTAATTGTTGAGTTTGTATTATTTGGGTATCAAGTAAGCTCTGCTCGTAACTTAATGAGTCGTATTGGCTTAATGTGCTCACTTGCTGAGTATTTAGAGCTGCTGTAATTTGCGTAAATACTTGTGCTACGCGTGCAGGAGTTTGTTCAGCAGTTATTTTTTTAAGGCCATCTTTTTGTAATTCTTCAAGTGATTTTAATAAATCATCACCCTTAGTTGAGGTTGTTACGGCTTTATTTAAATCAGCCCCTTCGTTTGTCGATGTCTTTAAGCTTAACTTTTGTGGATTATATACTGTATTAGGAGTCTCTGACGCTACAAACGTTTTTGAGTCTGTCTTAGCGGTATCGGCAAGTCCTATTTCAATTGAAGCTTTTAATTCATTAACTGTTTGCTTAAGCACTGCTAATTGCTCGCCTTTAGGCTGCTCTGTTTTAATATAAGCGTTTAATTGCGTTAATAAGCTTTGTTTTTCAGTTGTATTAAGTGAATTGATTTCTGCGCTAAAAGAGTGTTTTGTTACCGTGCTCTGCGTTTTTTCGTTATCAGTAATAAATTGCGCAAGCATTTGCTTAAGATTTGAAGTGCTACTAGTTGCGTTACTTGTTGAATCAGTATTTTCTAATACCTTAACTTGCGCGTTAAGTTGTGAGCGCTGCTCAGGCGTTAAACTAGCAATAACATCATTAGCTTTAATTAAGCTCTCATCTTTAGTCATTAACGTATCTATTGCTGCATTATTATCAGCTTCAGTTGCGGCTAAAGAAGACTGAGTAACGCCCGCTTTGTCGGTGGGTGTTGGCAAAACTATATTATTTTTATCAGCAGACTTATTTTGTCCCAGTTGCTCTTTAGAAATCATTGTTGATGCAAATTCAGGTTTTTCTAATATAGGGCCAATGCTGTCATCGGGCTTCTTATTTATAGAATTTAATGGCCCTTCAATAGCTTCAGCAACACCACTTTTACGATGTTTACCTTCATTTAATGGTAACGAATTCAAAGGTGGTGAGCTAAAGTTATCGCTTTTTGAATCAGTTAATTTAGCCGTTTTAGAGTCTACATTAGTGGCAATTGGATTTTGCACTACACTCGCTGTATTCGCTTCTTTAGCCGATACTTCATCACTTGTATTGGTGGATGCAATTATTGGTGTGCTTTGTAATTCTGTATTCTCTACTAGTGTAGCTTCTAGCTCTGCATTTTCTGATTCTAAACTGTTAGTTGCATCGAACGGCTTATTGACCGAAGTGCTCATTGCTTGTGCTGAATTAATTTGATCAAGCATCTCAACAGACACAAAAGTAACTTCGTCAGTTATTACTTCATCTAGCTTTACGCTCAGATTTTCATTTTCTTCTGGCTGTTTATGCTTAGGTATGGCAATCGAGTTTTCGGCATCGGGATTTTTATTGCCTTTAAGCAAAGGCTCCATAGAGTTATGCGCTTCGTTTAGCTGACTTAAAAATTCATCGCCTAAATTTTCTCCGCCATTAGCTAAGCTATTGTCTTTAAAAGCTAACAGTGAATCTTTTTCAGAAGAAACTAAAAACGAAATGTTATTCATCGCCATAAATCACCTAATACCATTACGGCAATATGCCACCGCATACCGCCAAAAGTTGAATCCCACTAAGTAACAAAGCAATTAACGTGCCTGAATTACAAAGCTTTACGACGTTGAAAAAACTGATTAGCTGAAAATTCATCTAACATTTTTTGCTCATTTTTAGCCATTAACGCATTTGCTTTAAGTTTTTGATTTTCGATTAGTTTGGCAACTGCTTTAGCTTTAATTTGCTGCTTAAGCCATAGAGTTTTACGTTGAGTAACAACTTGCTTAGCTGTATTTACGGTACTTGCTTGTTGGCGAATTGCCTCTTCAATTTTAGCTATAAAAGCATGGTACTGACCAAACCCTGCACTAGATAAACCCGACTTACCTTTTAGGTGTAACTGCTGAGAGTATTCAAGTCTAAAATTGTTTAAACCTTGTAGCTTTTGTTGATTCGATTGCAAGTTTTGATTAGCTTGTAAGTAACTCATGCGCAAATTTTCTTCTTTATCATTTTCAATTTTGAGCAATAAATCGAGCTTGTTTTTAGCCATTATGCTTGTCCTAGTAACTGAGCAAGACCTTGCAGACCATCATCGTAACTAATGACATCTCGCATACCTTGTTGTAAAAATGCATTCACTCTTGGCATCATATTTATAGCTTGGTCAAGCATTTGATCGGTCCCTTTTTGATAAGCGCCTAAAGTAATCATGTCTTTGTTTTGTTGATACATTGAATACACTTGTTTAAGCACTCGGGCTTGTTGCATATGCGGCTCAGAAACAACTTGAGGCATAACACGCGAAATCGACTTTTCAATATCTATAGCAGGATAGTGCCCACTGTCAGCTAAATCACGCGATAGTACAATGTGGCCATCTAATATAGCTCGCGCTGCATCAGCAATAGGGTCTTGCATATCATCGCCTTCACTCAACACCGTAAAAAAGCCAGTAATTGAACCTTGCCCTTCACCGCCATTACCAGCACGCTCCACCAGCGCAGGTAATTTAGCAAACACCGAAGGCGGATAACCCTTTGTAGCGGGCGGCTCGCCAACAGCAAGTGCAATTTCACGTTGTGCCATTGCATAACGCGTTACCGAATCGAGTAACAATAATACGTTTAAACCCTGATCTCTAAAATACTCTGCAATAGTTACGGCGCTCTCACAGCCTTTTAAACGCATAAGTGGTGATGAATCAGCAGGCGCTGCGACAACAACTGAACGTTTGCGCCCTTCTACACCGAGTATTTCTTCAATAAATTCTTTTACTTCGCGCCCACGCTCCCCCACCAAACCAACAACAATTACATCGGCTTCGCTACCTCGGGTCATCATACCGAGAAGTACTGATTTACCCACACCAGAGCCTGCAAACAAGCCCATACGCTGGCCTTGCCCTACTGTGATAACCGAGTTAATAGCACGCACACCTACATCCATAGGCTTAGTGATTGGTCTTCTTGAAAGCGGGTTTATAGTATTTTGCGCAAACTTTAAATGATGCTCAGCATTAATTTTACCTAAGCCATCTAGCGGTCGCCCTAAACCATCCACCACGCGGCCTAATAAACTCATCCCTACAGGTAAACCTAAATTATTTACTTGAGGAATAACACGCGCACCAGGTAATACACCAGAGATGTGGTCGTTAGGCATTAAGTACAAAGTTTGATCGTTAAAACCGACTATTTCGGCGTCTACAAAGCCGTTCATAGTTTCTATTTTACATTGGCTACCAACGGGTGCACGTAAACCTCTAGCCTCAAGGGTAAGGCCAACAACACGCGTTAAAATACCTGCCACAGCAGGCGCCGGGGTTTTAATATGTTGTTGATATTGAGATAAGCGTTCGCTTAAAGGTGCACGTTGAGTTGACATAACACGCCAATAAAATAGTTAGATACCACTATTATGCAAAAAACTATCCAACGTTTCTTTGACACGTGTTTTAAGGGTCATGTCGAGTGACGATTGCGCTGTTTTAACTTCACAGCCACCGCGCTCAAGAGTGGGCTCTGCCATTAATTGCCAGTTATTATCAATAATGGTTTGTTCGCCGTAGCTCTCTTTTATGAGTTCTAAGTCTTCGGGGTTTAAATGGATTCGTACTTTTTCTTGCTCCGCATTAAGTGAATCAATACTTTGCTTTAACGTATGTAAAATCACATCAGGCGATGTTTTTACTTCTTGATAAATAACAGCTTCCGCCAACATGCTAGCAAGTTGTACTAATTGCTTCTCAGCTTGTTCGTCCACTTTATCTAGCGGTGCAGTTAGCCCCTCTAAAATGGCTTTTAAACTTGTTAACTGCTCTTCAATTAATGGTTTTACATCTTCAAGGCCTTGTGTTTTACCTTGCTCTAAGCCTTCTTTGTAGCCAGCTTCTTTACCTTCGCCAACGCCTTTTTCAAAGCCGTCTATGTAGCCTTGCTCATGACCTTGTTTAAGGCCTTCTTCGTACGCGTCTTGTCTAATGCGTTCAAGCTCAACCATGGTAAGCGCAGGGAGTTCTGGTTCTTGTGGCTCATCAATAGGCATTTCTTCGGCTAATTCTTTTTTGTACAGCTCACTAAGCGGTGTGCCGTAAGCCGTAGAGCGATTGCCAAAGCTGCTCTCATCTGGTGCTACATCCGGAATAGCCCAGTTTTTTAATAATTCATCTGCTTCATCAGCCCGAAGTGTGCGTCCTTTTAGTTTGCTCATGGTTTACAGGAACTCCTCGCCACCGCCGCCGCCCAGCTGAATTTCACCTGAGTCAGATAAACGACGCGCTGTTGATAAAATCTCTTTTTGCGCCGCTTCTACTTCGCTTATACGTACCGGGGCCATAGCTTCTAAATCATCAGCAAGCATTTCGGCTGCACGCTTAGACATATTGCCCAGTATTTTGTCTTTAAGCGCATCGTCGGTGCCCTTAATTGCTTTCATTAATACGTCTTGTTGTACTTCTCGTAGGATTGCTTGAATACCACGGTCTTCAACATCCATTAAGTTTTCAAACACAAACATAAGATCTTGAATCTGCTGCGACATCTCTTCGTCATGTTCACGAATAGAGTCCATTAACTGCCCTTCTACATTGGTATCTAGGTAGTTCATAATATCTGCAGCGGCTTTTAAGCCACCCATTTTAGCGGCTTGTGCACCTGCTTGGCCGGCAAATTGTTTTTCCATGATTTCGTTTAGCTCTTGCAGTGCTGCCGGCTGAACTTCTTCAAGGTTTGCAATACGCATGGTTAAATCTAAGCGCACTTTTTCAGGGAACTGAGCAATAATCTCAGCAGACTGCTCTGGCTCTAAGTACGATAATACAATGGTTTGAATTTGTGGATGCTCATTACGAATAATGTTTGCTACCTGCTTAGAGTCCATCCATTTTAATGAATCCAAGCCTTTAGCGCCTGAGCCCATAACAATTTGGTCAATAAGGCTAGCGGCTTTGTCTTCACCAAGTGCTGCTGTAAGCGCTTTTTTAATAAAGTCTTCTGACTGAAAACCAATGGTACTAAAGCTTTGAATTTGTTCTATAAACAAGTTGTGTACAGCGCTAATCTTAGCTTGTGATAAGTCCTGTAACCCAGCCATCGCCATACCCACTTTTTGCACCTGTTTAGGTTCTAAGTGTTTAAGGATTTGCGCGGCATCTTCTTCTGATAAACTCAAAAGTAATATAGCGGCTTTATCTACCCCATCTAGCTTATCAACATCAAAGGCTGGCGGGAGTTGTTTTTGTTCTTGATCAGTCATCTTCTGTTAACCACGCTTTGACTACTTGTGATGATAGTTCTGGTTCGTTAGCTACAAGGGCACGAATTGCTTTAAGTAAATCTTCGTCGCCATGTAAATCCGGTAACTGCAGTGTACCATCACTTGAGAAACCAACCGAAGCAGAATCAAAGTCTTTATTTAGCATATCAAGCGTGTTGTCGCCAATATCTACGCCTGAACTTAATGCATCTTCGTCGTATTCTTCTAGTGTATCGTCTGGGTAAATTAAGCGTTTAAGCATTGGTTTTACTACTGCCATTATCAATACAATGATAACTAAGGCGCCTAATACAAGGCGGGCTATTTTCATAAACCAGTCTTGTTCCCACAGTGGCACTTCTATTGCTAAATTTGTTTCTTCACGTACAAACGGCACTGTCACTACTTCAAGTGCATCACCACGTTGCATATCAAAACCTACACCACCTTGTAGTAAGCGACGAATATTTGACAATGCCTCTACCGAGCGTGGAGTCATGGTTGTTTCACCGTTTTCTCCCACTTTAGCAATGTAGTCAACAGCAACTGATACGCTTATCCTACGTATTACACCACTTTGCTGGCGCTTATGAGAAATTGTAGTGTCGAGTTCATAATTACGTGTGGCTTCTTTGTGGCTGCGTGTTGGTGACGTAGCTGTGCCTGCACCACCTTGCCCCGCAACCTCAGGAATGTTCGAATTTAACGGTGGCTGATTTGTAAGCGCACCTGGAATACCAACAGCTAGGCCGCCAATGTTATTTTCTTCAAATGTGGTTTCGCTTCTAACCGCTGGTAGGTCTGGGTTATAACGCTTTTGAGTTTCCTCAATCGAGCTAAAGTCCATGCTCAAATCAACTTGGGCTGTATAGTTTGCAAGCCCAACAACCGGTATTAAAATACTGTCTATTTTTTCAAGATACTCTTGTTCGCGCTTACGTTCTAAATCGTATTCTTTACGAGAGCGTGCTGCTAATGAGCTTTGCGAACCTGAATTTAGTAATCGACCATTTTGATCGGTAACAGTAACTCGCATAGGCTCTAAACCCTGTACTGCCGAAGCAATCATATCAACAACAGAATCTACTTCTTCACGGTCGAGTGAGCGTCCACGCTTAAGCGTTAATACAACTGTAGCTGATGGTTTTTTTTCTCTGCGGGCAAATACGTTTTCTTTAGGAATGGCTAACAATACTTTGGCGCGAGTAATGTTGTTAAGTTCTTCAATGGTGCGTGCTAACTGCTGTTCTCGACCATGTTTTAGGCGTTCGCGCTCTAAGCGTTGGCTTACACCAAAGCCCATATCTTGCATAATTATGTCAGAGCCCGACGCTGGCCCTTGCTCTAACCCTTCGCGGGTCATTAACAATTTAATATTTTGGTATTCGCTTTCATCAACCGACACAACGTTGCCATCTAGTTGATATTCAATTTGTTGCGCATCTAAAAAGTCGAGCGTTTGAATAAGCTCTTCAGTTTGCATTTTGCCTAACGGGCGCATATCTGGCTGACGAGCCCAAATAATAATAAAAATCGCGATAGCTAAACAAATAGCCAATGCTATAACCAATGTTACTTGGCGCAATACATCAACACCATTTAAAGCACTTAAGTAGCCTGACTTTTGTTCTTGTTGATCATCACCACCACTTTGGTCAATACCGCCACCAGCAAGTGCTAGGTCTGTAGATTGGTTAGATTGCGCCACAATAATTCTCCACTACCTAATTAAACAGGCATGTTCATGATTTCTTTATAAGCTTCAACAAGTTTATTACGAACCTGTACTGTAGCCTCAAAAGCAACTGACGATTTTTGAGAAGCAATCATCGCCTCAGCAAGCGATACACTTCGATCCCCCATCTCAACCGCTTTTACTTTTTGACCTGCATCTTGCTGTAGACCGTGCACTGTATTTAATGCATCACTTAGCATGTCGCCAAACTGGGAAGTAGAAGTAGGCTGAACTTGAGTCGGCAATTTATTTATTTGATTATTACGGCCGGCTTCTAAAGCCATTGATTGCATTTCTTGAAATACAGCACTGTTTTGAATTTTCATAATTTATCTCTGACACGCAGTGAACTCTTACAAGTAATAAAGCACAAAGCATGCCAAATAATTAATCATTAAAATACAATAGGTTAACTTTAATTTGTGTTAGTCAGAGTTTTGACAACCCTAAGTTCGCAGCGCAAACT
Organism: Pseudoalteromonas sp. GutCa3; assembly: GCF_002836155.1. Taxonomy (NCBI): domain Bacteria; kingdom Pseudomonadati; phylum Pseudomonadota; class Gammaproteobacteria; order Alteromonadales; family Pseudoalteromonadaceae; genus Pseudoalteromonas; species Pseudoalteromonas sp. GutCa3. The sequence continues at coordinate 38,307 of NZ_PJBK01000034.1, forward strand.
TAGGGTTTATAGGAGGTTATGCTGGAAGTGAAATACCTAAATCGCGCATTTGCGCTAGTTTATAACGTAAAGTTCGTGGGCTTATGCCCAATGTTTCGGCAACGTCTTTACGCTTGCCTTGGCAGCGTGCAAGGGTTTCTAAAATAATACGATGCTCTTTGTCTTTAAGCTCATCTTTATAGCTACCGGTGTCTGCCGCTAGCAAGCCCTGCTTAGGTTCAACCTCGGCATGTGATTTTTCATCATAATATGCAGAGCTTAGCGTGCTTTTATCAACGCCTTTATCTGCGTGAGCTAATTCTGTTGACGATACTGTTTGCGCCGGCGCCAATGATGGCTCCATAACAAAGTTATTAGCTGCTAAGTTTTCAATAAAAATAGCATGCTCATTTATTGTGTTACCCGTGCGCAGTATAAGTGCACGCTGTATAACGTTATCAAGCTCGCGCACATTACCAGGCCACGCGTGAGCCAATAACTTTTGCTCGGCACCTTTATCTAAATATGCCATAGGCTCTTTGCTTTTACTTATATGGCGCTCAATTAAATGCTTAGCCAATACAATAATATCGCCAGGGCGTTGGCACAATGGTCGCCACATTAGTGGAAAAACATTAAGCCTGTAATATAAATCTTCTCTAAACTGATTTTCAGACACGGCTTCTTTTAAATCACGATTACTGGTTGCCAAAATACGTACATCGAGCTGAATTGTTTTACGCCCCCCTAAACGCTCTACTTCACGTTCTTGCAGTACGCGTAACAGCTTTGCTTGTAGCCCTAAGTCCATCTCAGTAATTTCATCAAGTAAAATAGTGCCGCCTTGTGCTTGCTCAAACTTACCCGGACATGCTTGAATCGCGCCCGTAAAAGCTCCTTTTTCATAACCAAATAACGTGGCTTCAAGCATATTTTCAGGAATAGCCGCGCAGTTAATCGCCACAAATGGCTCATTACAACGGCTTGACTTATCATGAATATAACGAGCAAGTACTTCCTTACCTGAACCACTTGGGCCAAGTACCATTACACTTGCATCAGAGCGTGCTACTTTACTCGCAAGCTCCAATAATTGAATACTAGTTGGGTCAGCAACAATAGGTCCGTCGGTTTCTTTTGCTTTTTCAGGCAAATAACGACTCACCATATTTAACAGCACTTCAGGTGCAAATGGTTTAGCCATGTAGTCAATTGCACCTAGGCGCATCGCCTCTACCGCATCGTCAATTGTGGCGTACGCCGTCATCATCAATACAGGTAAATCAGGGTGGTTTAATTTAATACTGCGTAGTAAATCCAGGCCACTCATTGCGCCCATTTGCACGTCGCTTACAACAAGCGAAAATTGATCTTTTTTAAGCAGTAACATTGCTTGCTCAGCACTGCTCGCTGCAACACATTCAATACCCGACATTTCAAGGGTATCTATTAAGGCTTCACGAAGCCCTGCGTCATCTTCGACAACTAAAATAGTGTTACTCATAATGAACCCTCTAGTTTAGATGTTGCCTTAATAGGCAGTAACAAACTAAAGCAGGCACCACCCTGCGTATTATTAGTCACATCAACACGACCTTGGTGCGCACTAGCTACCGAACTTACTACCGCAAGCCCTAAACCTGTGCCCTGACTTTTTGTAGTAAAAAATGGTTCAAAAATTTTATCGCTTTGGCTTAAATCAACACCTGGGCCATTGTCGCTCACACTAATACGAACCATATCTAAATCTTTTAAATCTCTTTGTGCGCTAATTTTTACTTTTGCACCGCCGCCAATAACTTGAATACTATTGTGCACAAGATTTTGAATAGCACTGGCCAATGCCGTTTTATTACCGACTATTTGTATATCTGGCTCTGGTAAGCTTACATCCAGCTCACTTTCATTAAGTGCAACCATCGCATCAGCACCTGCTTTAACTTCTGTTAAAAGCTGCTGCATTGAAACTTGCTCAACAACTTGCTGATCGCCACTTTTAGCAAATAACAGCATGTCGTTTACTTGAGTTTCTAAATCTTTTAAACGCGACATTAACTTTGTTTGAAAGTTATCGCGAGATGCTTCGGGTAAGCGTTTTGATCCTAAATTAGCGGCGTAAAGCATAGCGGCTGAGAGCGGCGTACGGACTTGATGCGCGAGTGACGCAACCATTTTACCCAGCGCGCTTAATCGCTGCATATGTGCAACACGTTTTTGTAAGCGGCGAGTTTCGGTCAAATCCGTCATTAAAATAAGTTGCCCAGGCTCTGGTGCTAAAGCAGTAATATCAAGCTTTATTAGGCGCCCGTCTTTTAAAGACACTTCGTGGCCATCATCTTGATGTGGCCTAAAAGAGCGCTGAATAACATTAAACCAGCGTTCGCCTTCAAGTGGCTCGCCAAGCATATCAATCGCTATTTGATTCGCTTTTGCAATCAACCCTTTGCCATCAAGTACAACCACGCCTGCTGGCATGGTATCAACCAAATGCGAAAGCCAACTTGCTTGCTTGCGCAGATCGCTTAATTCACCAATGTACTCCTCTTGAAGTAAACATGGGTTATACTGATTTGCAGAAAAAAACTGTGGTTTTAGCACGCTAGCAAGGGCCATAATCAAATCTCGAATTGATGTAGATACATGTCTAAATGCACGATTCATACCAAAATTTATTTACATATTTATCATTAAGTTACATCAATAATTTGAGCGACATAAAAATGACGCACACAAAAAGGAATAATAATGAGTGAGCAAATAAAGTGCCGTTGCCCGTGGCTCGACACCACTAAACCCGACTACGTTATTTACCATGATGAAGAATGGGGCGTCCCCCTTTATGATGATACAAAGCTGTTTGAATTTATTACGCTTGAATCAGCGCAAGCGGGTTTAAGCTGGTATACAATTTTAAAAAAACGCAGCGGTTATAAAAAAGCATTTGCTAATTTTGATGTAAATAAAGTGGCACAATTCACACAAGATGATATTGAGAGATTAATGCTTAATGAGGGGATTGTGCGCAATCGCTTAAAAATTGAGGCAACTGTTAACAACGCTAAACGCTTTATAGAAATACAAGAAGAATTTGAAAGTTTTAGTAACTACCAATGGCAGTTTGTCGATAATAAACCGATTATAAGTAATTTAAATAACGCTGAGGACTACCCGGCAATTACAGAAGCATCAACCGCATTTGCGAAAGATTTAAAAAAACGGGGTTTTAAGTTTTTAGGCCCTACAACGGTTTACGCTCATATGCAGGCCTGCGGTATGGTTAACGATCACAGTAATGATTGTTTTAGAAAAGAAGAAATTATTAAGGCTTTTAGTGGGTAAGTGATTTATAACCATAAAAGTGATTTGTTCACAAATAGGTTAAGAGACGCTGCGCTTTAGAGAAGTAACGCGTAAGTTGACTATGGTTTCTCATTTACCTTCGTTTTTCTCTTTGTGAAATAACTTTTTATTTAAGTGATTAAAAGTCTCGTTTTTCACGCGAGCAAGTCTAGCGTCTACAACAAAAGTAAAAACCGTGTAGGTGCGAATTTACTTCGCGCTCTTGCTAATATTTTTTAAGTAAAGTGCGGTATAAAACCGCACCTACAAAACGAGGGGTTATTTATCTACTGTGTTTGGCCAATTTATAACTAAACACTGACAGCTGCTTTTAAACCTTAATCTCTTGAAAGATTATACTTTTTCATTTTCTCAACGAGTGTTGTTCTGCGAACACCTAATATTTCGGCTGCGCGAGCTACAACGTAATCATAGCGCTCTAACGCTTGGGTTATTAAGCTTATTTCGAGCTCGGCTAAATAATCTTTAAGTTCAATACCATCATCTGGCAATAACCCACTACCCGTTTGGCTAAACTCAGCGTCAGGCTCACTTTCGTAATCGCTAAAACCGGTGCTAAATATGTCGTTAAAGGCGTCTTTTTCCATTAACTCTTCAGGATATTCTGGCTCGTAGGCTTCAACTTCAATGTAACGATATTTATTAGGTAAATCGGGAATATCGACCACTTTTTCAGGAAACATAATAACCATACGCTCCACCAAATTAGCAAGCTCACGAATATTACCAGGCCAAGCATGTTCTTTTAAGCTCTCAACTGCGCGTTCTGTAAACTTAGCGGTAGAACCTGTTTGGTCGTTAACTCGGCGCATTAACTCCTTTAAAAGCAGCGGAATATCATCAGCACGTTCACTCAGTGATGGGTTTTCGATAGGAAATACATTTAAGCGGTAATATAAATCTTCCCTAAAACTACCCTCTTCAATCATTGTTTCCAAATTACGATGCGTGGCTGCAATAACGCGTACATCAGCTTGGATAGCCTTTGTACCACCAACACGTTCGTAGCTGCGTTCTTGCAATACTCGCAGCAACTTAACTTGCATTTGCAGTGGCATATCGCCTATTTCATCTAAAAATAGCGTCCCGCCTTGAGCTAGTTCAAACCGCCCTTTACGAGCCGATATAGCACCAGTAAACGCGCCTTTTTCGTGGCCAAATAGTTCACTTTCGAGCAGTTCTGCCGGTATAGCACCACAGTTAACTGGTACAAACGGTCCATTAATACGCTTTGAAAGCAGGTGTACATTACGGGCAACCACTTCTTTACCTGTGCCTGATTCGCCTAAAATTAAAACATTAGCGTCGGTTTTTGCCACTTGTTCAATTAAAAAGCGAACATCTTTTACGGCATCTGTTTCACCAACTAGCCCATCAAAAATTTTATGCGGTTTAGTATGCTTATGCTCATTAGGCAGCATACGCTGATACTGCTGGCAATCGTGAAGTAACTGAGTTGTCACTTCGTGATTAAATGGCTCGCAAATAAGCCCCACCACATTAGCTATACTTAATAGTGGTTTTAGCGTTTCGCCAATTAATAAAAACGGTAATGTTGGATAGCGTTTAATTAAGCTTTCGTGGTCAAGTGATTGCAACGCTCCTAAAATAATCATGCATTCTTGCTGCTGATATTTTTTGCATTCTTGTTCAAAGCAGTCTTCGCTTAATAGTTGAGCAGCTTCACCAATAAAGCCAAGTGAAGCATTTAATCCTATTGCGCGGTTGTTATTATTATCTAAAATCAAGATCATATTTAGCGAGCCGTACTTTCACTAATTTGTATAATTAGTTAAATTGTAAGCCAGTTCAGCATGGATGCAAGTGGTAGCGGCAGTTTTTTGACATAAACGCCAAAAAACAGGCGGGCTAGTTAAGTCAATCATACTTAATAGTTAATCATTAAGTATGAGTTGTAGTTTTAACTTAGTTATTACTCAGCGATTACCTAAATACAACTTAGCCCTAAAAATTAATTTACTCGGCAATAAAAATGCTATTGTTAGTAAATAAACTCAATTATAAATTTAAGTTGAAGTTACAAATGCCGATATATAGATAAGTAAAAATGCTTGGCATTAATATTGCTTTGTTCTTATAAAAATATAAAAGCTTTATTAAATTTTTATATTAGCTTTCACATAATTTTATCGTTTTAAATTTTAGGATTTTCCCATGGCTCATGTCTCAGTAAAAAAATACGGTCAAGTTCGTGCCAGTAGTATTGCCGAAATGGCTCCTTACGAACAAATAAACCTTATATTCAGTAATATTATCGGTCGCTTAGCAGCAACAAAAGGGTTTATTGAGCGCAAAGAAATACAAAAAAAAGGTGAAAACATTTCAGCCTGTGTTTTATTATTTGGTGCCCTACAAGACGCACTTAATTTAGAAGTAGAACAAGACCCTAGTATTTCTAACAATTTATTGGCACTTTACGATTACTGCCAACGCCGTTTAACGCAAGCGAACATAAACAACGATATTGAAGCAATTATTGAAGTATCAAGTATTGTTAAAGAAATTAAAGAAGGCTGGGATAACATTCCGCTAGATCAACGAAACCCTGCGGTTTAATTTAAATTATGGACTCGCCAACATACTCAGAGCCACTAACGAACTACTCTGAGCTCATACAAACGTTGCTTAGTAAAATTGAAGTGTTAGTAAATGATGATAATGCAGACGAAGCTCAGCCTTTTTTAGACACTTTAAATACTGAAATAAAGCAATGGTGCGAAAGTAGCGAAGGTCCAAGCGCAGAGCAATTAGAATTAATTCAGCTTCGTATAAATACCATTTTAGTTAAAGCGAATAGTGCAAAAAACGAATCATCAAAAGCTATTATTAAACATAAAAAGTCAGGAAAGGCGATAAAAGCTTATAAAGCCATCTAGTAAAAAGGTTTAATAAATGGCCTTCATTTTAACTAAATACATGGCTATAGCTTACTATTTGAATTAAAGAGCAGTACACAATAAAAAACCGCTAAATTTAAACTTAGCGGTTTTTTTATTGACTCGTAATACTTTTAACCCAGTTATTAATTTGATTGCCTAACTACGCCTGGCATGTTCTCTAATTGAGCTTGAACATAACTACTGGTGTTATTAAGGCTCGCTACTAATAAATCCATCGCATTATATTGAGCATATAGTCGAGACGATAGCGACTCCATTTTACTGGCAAGGTCCAAGCGATCATCATCTAAATCGTCTAGCTGATTTGTTTTACTGTCTATTCGGTTTTGAATAATACCATCGGAATCTGTATAAAAGCTCATTAGCTCATCAAACGACTGTGCAAAGCCATCATCGTCATCACCTACAAAAAACTGTTGCACTAAATTTACATTAGCGTCTATTTGCTCATCTAGTGTTTCTGTATTTAGGGTTAAAACACCGTAGCGGTCTGTTTCAACACCTAATTGCGAAAGCGATAACGAATTACCATCGCCTAAATCAACTGATTCAGTTATTTCACTACGGAGCTTTGACATAACACCACGAAGTAGTGAGTCACCAGCCATTACTCCGGCTCCACTTTCACCAGATGCACCTAAATTATTACTAAGCTCTAATAACTCATTGTAACTAGTAATGAAGCTATTTAAACCAGCTTTTATATTATTATTATTTTCGGTAACTGATATGTCGCTTATGTCGTCATCTGTATCGTGCGGTTTTTTAGCAGTTATTGTAATACCGTCAATCACTCCGGCAAATTCATTAGATGAACTACTTACAGTTAGCGAGCCATCAATGGTAATTGATGCATCAGTTGCTGCAATTATTTCACTCGTATTTTGCACACCAGCAGAGTCAAATGCCAAACGAGAAAGACCATTTACATCTGTGTTATTACCATCAATATCAGCAATTTCTATTTTAATTTCATTTTCTGCACCGCTATTTTTAGCGGACATAACCAAATGCTGGCCACTATCATCAGTAATGATAGTCGCATTAATGCTGTCATTATCGTTGCTGTCGTTTATCGCATCACGAATCTCACTAAGTGTCGCAGTATCTGATACTTCAATATCAAAGCTATCATCACCAGAGGTTAGGGTCATTGTTCCCTGACCTACCGCTGTATCAGCATCGAAAGCTTGCGACAGTATTTTATGCTCCGTGGCTAAGTTGTTAACTTTTACATCATAACCACCTGGTTGAGCATCTTGGTCCGCACTTATAGATATAAAATCATCATTACCTGATGTACTGCGTTGTTGGTATTTGTCGCTATCACCCAATGCTTCCATTGAGGTTTGTACTTTTTCAAGCGCTGACTTTAGCGCTCCAACAGCAGAAATATCCGTAGTTAATTTACTTTCTGTAGTATTTAAGCGAGCTTCAGCAGGTGCTTGTTCAGCATTAACTAGCGCATCAACAATATCTGACACTGCTAATCCAGAACCTAACCCATTAAATGTAATAGACATACTTCACCTCTTAAATACTCAAAAATAAACTAACTTAGTGTTAGTAATTGAAACCACTCACTAAACTGTTTGGTCGATCAAAATTCCAGCAGATTCAGACAGTTTAGAAACTAGGCTTAATACTTCCTCAGAAGGGTATTGCTTAATAACTTCGCCACTGTTTTTATCTAGGACTTTAATCACATCGCGGCCTGAATCTTCATCAACTTTAAATTGCAAGCTTCGGTTCATTTCGCCCATAAAGTCCTGCAATTGTTGCGCCATTTGTTCTAGCTGTTCGCGCTCTAACGGCTGAGCTTTTTCATCTTGATTATTATTTTTGTATTGATTTTGCTGTAGCTTTTGTTGATTGAGCGCTTCCGTTTGCTTTACATCATCAACCGCTCGCTCAGTTAAAGAACTAGCGGCTTGCCCTACTTGCTTATCATCACCAGCAATGGGAGTCGGTAATGTTGTAATTTCTGCGTTTGAAGTAATTGTATTCATAACAGATTCCTATTTGTACTTAATTAAACCAACAATAGCTTAGTTTATATTCTTAAACCACAAAAGGAGGTAGCTAAAGCCACCTCCTTTTTTAAAATACTAATACTGACTTTATGTATTAGTTAGCTAACCATTAAGCTATTACTCTAACTTATTAACCTAATAAGCTAAGTGCTGTTTGTGGTAACTGGTTCGCTTGCGACAAGATTGACGTACCTGCTTGTTGCAAGATTTGGTTTTTCGTCATTTGTGCAGTTTCAGTTGCAAAGTCTGTATCTTGAATACGGCTACGTGAAGCAGATACATTTTCAGAAATATTAGCCAAGTTACTAATTGTGTGGTCAAAACGGTTTTGAACAGCACCTAAGTCAGCTCTTTGCGAGTCGATATCTGCTAACGCAGCATCAATAACTGCAAGTGCATCTTGAGAACCTACTGCTGTTTTTAAATCAATTTTTGCTACTTCATCTAATGTAGAGTTACCTACGGTTGCTATCTCACCACCGGTAGCACCAACAGTAAACTTATCTGATGACGTCAGATTAACCTGAGAGTCTACTACAGCACCAGCTGCATCACCAAGTGTACCGTTTAATGTAGCAGTACTTGCACCATCACCAACCAGTAATACACCTGCTACGTCAGTTTCTTCAATTAATATGCTGCCAGCATCAGCGTCATACGTTGCGTTTATCCCAGCTTTACCAAGGTCAGATGCTAAATCAGACGCGCTTCCGTTATATGATGATAAATCAAAAGTTTTCTCACCAACAGTCAGTGTTCCCGTATCAGCTGATGACAACGCTGTAATTGTTGCTGTCACTGATGTTTGAGCTTTTATACCAGTTGCCGCTGCATTGATTGCGTCTGCTGTTTCCTGGGCATTTATGAGACTTAAATCTTCAGTTGTATTACCTTTTGGACCAGATAAAACAACCGCAGCAGAGCCTGCTGTAGAGTCGCTAAAAGCCGTACCTGCGGCTACCGTATTATTGAATACAGTGCCACCACCTTTAATAGCATTCTGACCTAGATTATCTGCAGCTATGTTGTTCAATGATACGTTAATTGTTTCATTAGCATTGGCACCAACTTGGAAAGCTTTAGTACCAAAGTCACCATTTAATAATTGCTGACCACCAAACGAGGTTGTTTCAGCTATACGGGTTAACTCTGTTTGCAATGCAGATACTTCTTTTTGAAGTGATTCTCTGTCTTCAGTAGAGTTAGAGCCATTCGATGATTGCAGTGCTAATTCACGCATACGTTGTAAAATACTGGTCGATTCTTGCATCGCACCTTCAGCAGTCTGTGCCATTGAGATACCATCGTTAGCATTACGTTGCGCTACCGCTAAGCCATTTACTTGTGATGTTAAACGGTTTGATATTTGAAGACCGGCCGCATCATCTTTTGCGCTATTAATACGCATACCCGATGATAGACGTTCCATAGAAGTAGCTAAGTCAGAACCTGATTGAGATAGGTTACGTTGAGCATTTAGTGAAGATACATTTGTGTTTACTGAAATCATAATAAAACTCCTGATTACTTTCGTAATGTTGCTATTTTAATTTAACCAAGAGCTGTCACAATTGTATGCTCAGCTCCGTACTGATTAAGTTAACGGCAGGAGGTAAATTATCTTTAGAAGTATTTTAGAAATAAATTAGTTTATCTGTTTAAAAAAACCTAACCGACTGTTTTAAAAGATTAGTTATTTTAAATGAGTTTAAAATACAATTTAAATATTATGCTTTTAGTGATTTTAACCACCTAAAAACAAAAAACGCACTTAATTTAAAGTGCGTTTATGTAGCCAGTTATACATTAAACCAATAATTAGCCACCTAATAAACTAATTGCTGCTTGTGGAATTTGATTCGCTTGCGAAAGTATAGACGTACCCGCTTGTTGTAATATTTGGTTTTTTGTCATCTGTGCTGTTTCAGTTGCAAAATCTGTATCTTGAATACGACTACGTGATGCAGAAACATTCTCCGCAATATTTGCTAAATTACTAATTGTATGGCCAAAACGATTTTGAGCAGCACCCAAATCAGCACGATTTTCATCAATATTTGCTAATGCAGCATCTATCACAGTAATTGAGTTTTGTGCACCTAAAGCTGTTTTAATGTCTATCTCTGCAACCTGATCTAATGTAGAGTTACCTACGGTTGCTATCTCAGCCGACGCACCAACAGTAAACTTATCTGATGACGTCAGATTAACCTGAGAATCCACTACAGCACCGGTTGCACTACCAACTGTACCGTTTAATGCAGCAGTACTTGCACCATCACCAACCAGTAATACGCCTGCTACGTCAGTTTCTTCAATTAATATGCTACCAGCATCAGCGTCATACGTTGCGTTTATCCCAGCTTTACCAAGGTCAGATGCTAAATCAGACGCGCTTCCGTTATATGATGATAAATCAAAAGTTTTCTCACCAACAGCCAGTGTGCCCGTATCAGCTGATGACAGCGCTGTAATTGTTGCTGTCACTGATGTTTGAGCTTTTATACCAGTTGCCGCTGCATTGATTGCGTCTGCTGTTTCCTGTGCATTTATGAGACTTAAATCTTCAGTTGTATTACCTTTTGGACCAGATAAAACAACTGCATTAGAGCCTGCTGTAGAGTCGCTAAAAGCCGTACCTGCGGCTACCGTATTATTGAATACAGTGCCACCACCTTTAATTGCATTTTCACCTATATTATCTGCAGCAATATTTCCTAACGATACATTAATTGTTTCATTAGCATTGGCACCAACTTGGAAAGCTTTAGTACCAAAGTCACCATTTAATAATTGCTGACCACCAAACGAGGTTGTTTCAGCTATACGGGTTAACTCTGTTTGCAATGCAGAGACTTCTTTCTGGAGTGACTCTCTGTCTTCATCTGAATTAGAGCCATTAGCAGACTGCAATGCTAGTTCACGCATGCGCTGAAGAATATTAGTCGATTCACTCATCGCGCCTTCAGCTGTTTGCGCCATTGAAATACCATCATTAGCATTTCGCTGAGCAACGGCTAGGCCATTAATTTGTGACGTCAATCTGTTTGAAATTTGTAGGCCCGCGGCATCATCTTTTGCGCTATTAATACGCATGCCCGATGATAAGCGCTCCATTGAAGTAGCTAAGCCTTCGCCAGATTTTGTTAAGTTGCGTTGTGCGTTCAGTGACGACACATTAGTATTTACTGTTAATGCCATTTTACCATCTCCTAGGTTTAAACAGAGTGTGGTTCAACACGATTTAACAGGAACCACTGTTCGATAATTTCTTATAATAAGAAAAGCATTTACTGTGCCAACTTTAATTTATTTTTAAGCTGTTGTTTTTAAATGAAAATATATAATTTATTGAATTGTAAATAAAGAGTGAAGTTGTTTAGAAAGGAGTGACAATTTTTTGCCGCTTTAAAGTGGGTAAAGCGGCAAAGTATTTCTGCTTATAATCTGCTTATAAGTAATCGAATAACGAGAGGTTAGTTAAACGGCCAAAAGTGGCTTGCGATGCTTGCAGTGCCGTTTCTTGTTTGGTTAGTTCGCTAATAGCTTCTGCCATATCAACTTCAACTAAGTTAGAGCGATTACTTTTATTTTGAATATCGAGTGCTAAGTTTGAATCGCTTACTCTTTCAAGCGCGTTCATACGTCCGCCTAAACTTGATTGGGTAAATACCACTTGCTCACTCGAGTTCTGTAATTGCACTAGGCCATCAGCAAGCACTTGCTGAAAGTCATCACCTTCAAGTGTGCCATCGTTAAGGCCAGTAATAAGTGCTTGCAATGTATTAAGTACGTTTTCTTTGCCTGGTTTTTCAAGGCTGAAATCGAGTTGACCAGGTGCTGTGCCTTCTAATTCAATCGTCATACCTGCGTATTCAATTGTATCATCGCTAACTTCACCTGTTATTGCGGGGATTAGTGCTGCGCCATCTCGGTATATTTCGTAGGTTTGTGGGTCTGTTGCTGTAGCACCTGGGCTTACTAATACACTATATGTATTTGCTGTTGCTGAAGCTGTTGGGTCTGCGTTGTAATTTGCTTGATGAAACTTATCAAACTCAGCTTGGCCGTCAACATATACACTTGCCGCAGTAATAGAGCCTGAAACACTTGCCGTGTTAGATTCTACATTTAATCGCGCGTTAGTTTTTTCAAACGTGTCAAAGCCATTATCACTCGCTTTAATTGATACGCCTTCAGCTATAGTTATTTGGTGTTGCCCTTGGTCGCCATTATAGGTGTACTCACCCGCTGCAGAATCAAACTGATAAGGCTGCGTGCTGTCTTGGTATCCTGAAAATATGAATTTTCCGTCTTCTGATCGGGTGTTCATTAAGTTAGCTAGCGTTTGTTGAATGCCACTAAGTTCTGATGCAAACGTCTTTAAATCGTCTTTAGTATAAACACCATTACCAGCCTGAATAGTGAGCTCTTGCGCTTGTTGAATATTACTATTTATGCTTTGTAATACGCTTTCTTCAGTTTCTAGCCTGCCGGTAAGCTGATCGATATTTTTAGTGTATTGCTCATTAGTTTGTATTTTATTTGAATACAACATAGCTTGCGAAATAGCAGCTGGCGCTTCTGAGGTGGTTAAATACTTTTCACCTGTTGTTACACGCTCTTGAGCATTTGCAACACCTTGTTGGTTGTCGAGTATTTTATTTATGTTGTTTTGGTACATTAAATTATTTGATAAACGCATAATTACCTCGCCGCATTTAATAAGGTGTCAAAAATTTCTTGGGCTGCTGCTAAAACTTGTGCTGATGCTGAGTATGATTGCTGAAAACGCAGTAAATTTGCGGCCTCTTCATCTAGGTTTACTCCAGATAGTGATTCATACCATGCCTCAGATTGCTGTGCTAGAGCGTCAAATGCAGCCCCACTTGTGATTGCTTGGCCAGTTATCACACCTATATCACTCACTAACCCTGAATAAGCTTGGTTGAACGTTTTATGATTGTCGGCAGTTGCTGTTGTTTCTACATTTAAACGGACTAACTCACCATTTTGTAAATCAGCTAATTTTAAACCATTACGGTTATCATCAAAGCCGCCTTCGTTAAACTCAAGTGTAAAGGTATCGCCTGTTGCTGGTGTACCTTCTATATCAAAATCGAATCCGTAGGTATCGAATGGTGCACCCGCTTGCGATAACATTCCTTTTGCAGGAGGCGTAATAGTAAAAGTACTCGTTCCGCTATTATCAGTAACTTGATATTCGTTAGCATTACCTGTTTTAACAAGCGTTATTTCGCCATTCGTTAAGCTTGGTGTTGAAGTAAATCCACCGGAGGTAACACTTGTTACTTCTCCCGCTGAAATAGTAGCGGTGCCTATATTATTTAAATCGTTAGCAGTACGGATTGGCGATGCTAGTGCTAAATCTTCTGCGCGGCCTGTTGCAAGTGTAATACTTGAAGCAGCATCTGAATTAAGCTTTATTTGAAATTGATCCCCCTCAACACCTGCCCCAGATACATTTACTTGAAGGCCAAATGATTCTCCGGTAGTAGTCGATGAATCAATAACACCTGACGATATATCAGCAAGTGAAGGCTGCCCCAGCGGATCCCCTTTGTTATCTATAGGCTGAATACTTACTTCATTAGCATTGCCTGTATAGGTAATAATAAAGTCACTGGCAGGAAGTTCACTACCTTTACCAGGCTCTACCGTGGCAGTCATACCGGCAGTACCTGTGTTAGCTTGATACGCATAAGCGCCAACGGTAGGAATATTAAAAATATTACCCCCTAGCTGACCTGTTGCATCCATACCCAATTTGTTTTGTTCGTTAAATGCATCGGCTATCGCTAAGCCCATTTGGCCAATTTGGTTTTGCGCAGGGACTAATATGTCATCTCTAAAAGCAAGTAAGCCGCCAATTTTGCCTTTAAGCTTACTTACATCAACTTCAAGCGGCACTGCTTTGCCACCATTAACGTCAAGCGTGAATTCTTTAAAATTAGGATCGGGGTCGCCCGTCATCGAAAATAAGTTAAATGCGCCATTTTGCATAACAACTGCTTCGCCTGTGCCCATAAAAACGAGTTTTTCGCCATTTGGACCATCAAGCGTTTCAATGTCTATTAGCTCTGATAAGTCGCGTATTGCTTTATCGCGTTCGTTATAGGTAGAGCTGGCATCTGCGGCGTTATTAGTGCCATTAACTGCTGCAATATTTTGATTTAGCGTGCTAATACTTTGAATTAGTGAGTTTGCTTCATCTGAAAATATTTCGAGCTGCTCGTTCACTACACTTTTTTGATCAAGCACGATGCCTGAAAGCCTATCCATTTGATCAATTAAGCTTTGCGCATCTGTTATTACTAATGAGCGGGCAACGGTAGATGACGGTTGATTTAGCGCTTCTTGCACGTTATTAAATAAAGAGTTAATTCCGGTCGAAAGGTTGTTCGACTCTTCAGAAAAAATAGTATCAACTCGATTAGCCTCAGTAATAAACTGATCGAAAAACGATTTATTAGAGGTGTCACGATTTAGCTGTGACTGAGCAAACTCGTTTAGTAATCGGTATGTTTCGCCTCGCCCTACTTGGTTATCAACCATAGTGGTAAATTCAGTACGCTCACGTACGTAGCCTACGGTATTTACATTGGCAATATTTTTACTTGTCGTTTGCAATAGCTCCGAGCTTGCTCTAACCCCAGAACTGGCAATGTTTAATAAATTAAACGACATGTTACTCTACTCCTTGGCGGATCACGTTTGCCGCAATGTCTTTTAGCTGGCTGCTATTGAGCACTTTTTTTATTTTGCTGGCATAATTTGGATCGGTTGCATAACCTGCTTTTTGTAATGAATCTAAAAAGTCGTTTGGTTTTGCTGTATTTTGTAATGCTTCTTGGTAGCGTGGGTTTTGCGTTAAAAAATCAACGAAGTCGTTCACGCTATCTTTAATTGAATCGTAGGCTCTAAAGCTGGCTTGTTTTTTAACGGGTGTACCTTGCTCAAACTCAAGCGTTACTTTGCTTGCTTTATCGCCTTCCCAGCTTTTATCTGACTTAATATTAAATAAGTTATTTGAGCTGCCACCGTCACTTTTATTAATAATGTGTTTACCCCAACCGGTTTCAAGTGCCGCTTGAGCAACCATTACCGCTGGGTTTAAACCAATTTTTTGCGCTGCAGTTTTAGCGTGTTCCCACACTGAACTTACAAACTCTTCTGCATTTTTAAATGTTGGGCTATCGGTTTTAGACTCTGCAGTATCGACTTTAGGCTCAGCAATATCGGCTTTAGTGCTATTGACGATAAGATCGGGTTGCTTGTTTTTTTGCTCATGAGGAAGAGCTGAGCCGACTTGCGTATCGCTAAAAATATCTTTGGTTGTTCTAAGCACCGAGCCTGGCATAAAGTTTTTAGACTCAGGCGATAACTGCTGAACAATTAAATCGGCAAGGCCTAACGAGCCATTTGATGAAAGCTCTGTAGAAAGTTGCTGATCGTGCATTTCTTCAAAAAACTTTACGCCACTTGAATTAAATGGACTGTCTTTATCTTCAAATGCTTCGTTAGCTTTGCGCATTCCTTTGAGCAACATTTGCGTAAAAATAGCTTCAAATTGTGCGGCCGCTTTTTTGAGCGCAGCTTTGGAAGCATCAGTTGATGCATCACCACTCGTTAAGGCTTCTTTACGAAGTGAATCTAAGTTGCCTAAATCAAAAAAGTTTTGTTTATCGAGGTGATTAGTTTCCATCGGCTTTTTGACACAAAATGAATAATGCAGTTAAAAATGCAAAAACTGAGCCACTACCGATAAAACGAGGAAGATAAAAATAATAAACTTAAGTTGCTGTAAATCAAAAGCCCTAATTTCAAAAATATAGGGCTTAAGTACTAAGTTATTTATTGGCTTGGGTTATTTATATAACAACTAACTGTCCGTTAATTGCGCCGGCTTCTTTTAGTGCTTCTAAAATAGCCATTAAGTCACCAGGCGCTGCGCCTACTTCGTTAATTGCGCGAACTAAATCGTCAAGGCTTACACCTGGATTAAATACAAAGGCGCGCGAGTCGTCTTGGTTTACATCAATAATACTTTGCTGAGTAACAACGGTGTCACCGTTTGCTAGCGGGTTTGGTTGCGACACATTTTGTTGCTCTGCAATTGTTACTGTTAAGCCACCATGAGTTATAGCCGCAGGCTGAAGTTTAACGTTTTTGCCAATGACAATTGTACCGGTACGCGAGTTAACTATAATTTTAGCGGCCATATCAGCTGGCTTAAATTCTAAGTTTTCGAGTGTCGATAAGTACGATACACGCTGGGATGCATCGCGTGGTGCAATAACACGGATAGAAACAGAATCAATTGCTTGTGCGCTATTTGGGCCAACTAGGTCATTAATTGTTTTTTCTAGGCGTTTTGCCGTTGTAAAGTCTGGGCGGTTTAGGTTGAAGGTAATGTAATCGCCTTGCATAAATGGGCTTTCTACAGTGCGTTCAACTGTTGCGCCATTTGGTATACGACCAACTGTAGGGGTGTTAATTACAACCTTACTACCATCAAGGCCTTGTGCGCCTAAGCCACCGACAATTAAGCTACCTTGTGCAATAGCGTATACGTTACCGTCTACACCCTTTAGAAAGGTTTGTAGTAAAGTACCGCCACGTAAACTGCCTGCACTACCAATAGAAGAAACCGTAATATCTATTGTTTGTCCGGGCTTTCTAAATGCAGGTAATTCTGCATGCACAGCAACAGCGGCAACATTTTTAATTTTAGGACTTTGAGTTGAAGGTAGCGTAATACCAAAGCTGTTCAACATGCCTCTAAAACTTTGTTGTGTGTATGAGTTTTGCTCGCCAGTGCCTGGTAAACCAACCACTAAGCCATAACCAACTAATTGGTTAGAGCGTACGCCTTCAACCATAGACACATCTTTTATGCGCTCGGCACTGGCAGTAAACTGCCAACCTAATAACACAACTAAACATAAAGCTTTAAGGCTATTCATGTTGTTACCCTCTAAAATGGAAACAGCGAACTGCTAAAGAAACGTGTAAGCCAACCAGGACTTTGCGCTTCTTGCGTTTGCCCTTTACCTGAGTATTGAATACGTGCATTAGCAATACGATTTGATTCAACCGTATTATCGGCGCTTACGTCTTGAGGGCGTACTAGCCCTTCTAAACGAATAAACTCTTCGCCGGTATTAAGCGTTAGCCATTTTTCGCCGCGTATAACTAAATTACCATTAGGTAAAACGCGCATTACATTAACCGAAATATCGCCCACTAAGCTGTTTGACTGGTTTGATTTTGAATCGCCCGTAAACGACGAATCGCTACCAATACCAAACTGAATACTATCGCCACCTATATTTACAGGTAGACCACCTAAGCCAATCACTGGGTCTAAGCTTGCGTCGGTTTCTTTGTCTGTTTCTGTTTTAGCGGCTTTTGTTGCTTGAGTAGACTCTTGCAATTTAACCGTAATTATATCGCCAGTACGTAGCGCTTTTTTATCAGAATATAAGTCGTTTGATGTATGAGTATTAAACAATGAACCTGTGGCTACCAGCGGCTCTAAAATAGGCTCGGGGTACATAGGTGCGTAGTAAGGGTCGTCCTGCACTACTTCACTATTTTGCGTAGACATACAGCCACTTAAAAATAACGTGCCCGCTGTAAATAAAATAATATTACGCATAATTCCCCCTACTCTATTAAAGCTGTTGATTGATATAACTCATCATTTCGTCAACGGCCGAAATTACTTTTGAGTTCATTTCGTAAATACGCTGAGTTTCTATTAGATTTACCAGCTCTTCAGTTACATTTACGTTTGATGTTTCGAGTGAGCCTTGAATAATGCTACCTAACCCTTCAACACCAGGATTACCTTGTACCGGCGCACCACTTACAGCGGTTTCGGTATAAAGGTTTTGACCAATTGGCTCAAGGCCCGATGGATTAATAAAGTCACTAATAGTAAGCTGACCAATGACCACGTTATCAGCTTGGCCTGCAACACGTACAGATACTTCGCCGTCTTGCGAAACCGTAATTGATTGCGCATCATCAGGTACATTCATTTCTGGCTGAATAACATAACCAGCGCCCGATGTTACAATTCGGCCATCGCCATCAGTAGTAAACTGACCGTTGCGCGAGTAAGCAATATTGCCATCTGGTTGCAGTACTTCAAAAAAACCTTCACCAGAAATCATCCAATCTAGTGAGTTTTCGGTGGTCAACATGTTGCCTTGCGTAAACTCTTTTTGGTTAGCTACAACTTTAGCACCCGCACCTAGCATTAGGCCCGATGGCATTTCGGTATCTTGCGATGAACGACCACCTGGTTGATTAATATTTTGATAAAGTAAATCTTCAAATATAGCGCGGCTTTTTTTGTAACCTACAGTACTCGCATTCGCTAAGTTATTTGAGATAACCGATATATCGGTTTGTTGAGCGTCTAGCCCAGTTTTACTGATCCACAATGCTGGATTCATAATCGTGTCCTCATTTTAAAGTTAAACTATGCGTAATAACTGATCTTGACGCTCGTCAATTTCTTCAGCTGTTTTCATTAATTTCACTTGTAATTCAAATTGGCGCTGGTGGCTTATCATGTCGACCATTTCGTGAACAGGGTTCACATTCGACATTTCAAGCGAACCACTTAAAACTTTTACATTGGCAGAGGTATCTACTGTTACATTTGCTTTTGGTCTAAATAAACCATCGTTACCTTTTTCGAGCTGTGAGCTATTTGCTTCTACCACTCTAAGCGTGTCTATTTCTTCTAAAAAGTTAGCGGGAGCGCCTTGCGGTCGAACTTGAATAGCGCCATCTTGGCTAAACCCTATTTTTTCGACTGGAACGGGTAAAATAACAGGTCCCCCTTCGCCAATAACTTGACGACCGTGGCTGGTTACGAGCATGCCTTGAGCAGTAATGTTTAACGTACCCACTTTTGTATAAGCTTCATTACCGGAGGCATCTTGCACTGCAAGCCATGCGTTATCGCTCATTGCGATGTCTAAGTCTCGCCCGGTTTGAACAATGCCACCCGATACCATGTTAGAACCCGGACGCTCTTGCATTGAAAATACACGTGTAGGCAAACCTTCGCCAAACGCTTGCATAGAACGTGCTTGCGCAAAGTCGGCTTTAAAACCCGTTGTATTTGCATTTGCCAAATTATTGGCTTTTAAAGCAAGCCCTTGTAGGCTTTGCTTAGCGCCAGAGGCCGCAATGTAGACCATTTTGTCCATAGTATCGACTCACATAAAAAATCTCTGAACTTATAAATGCAAAATAGGTGCCAGATTAAATTTGACGCAACATTGAGAGGTATTTAGAAGGGCTTACAAAGAGGGCTTATAAAAAAGGCTGCAAAAATGCAGCCTAATATATTTAATGGGGTTTAGCTTATCGAATCTGCAAAATACTTTGCTGAATAGTTGAGTTAACTTCAAGCGCACGTGAGTTTGCTTGGTAATTACGCTGTGCAGTGATTAAGTCTACAAGTTCATTAGTAAGATTTGTATTTGATTGCTCAAGCGCTGATGAGTTAATTCCACCAAATGTACCCGAACCGGCTTCACCCGCTACAGGTTCACCTGAATCAATACTTTGCTTCCAGCTTGTATCACCCACTTGTGATAACCCTTGTGAATTTGGAAAACGTACCATAGCCACTTGGCCTAGGAATGTTGAGTCACCATTACTGTAAGAAGCGACAATTTTACCGTCTGTGCCTATATCAATTCCGGCTAAACGGCCTACCGTTGAACCATCTTGATCGAGTGCTTTTACTTCAAAACCACTTGAATACTGAGTAGGAATACGCCCTGCTGTGTTATTTTCATCGCGCCAGTTAAGCTCAATACCAGTACCTGGGAAAGTTGCACCATTGTCTAGTAATGTTGATAAACCAGCACCAGAACCCGCTGGTAGTAATATTTCATCAAAAGTAGTTGTATTTGTATTTGCCACACCACCTGTTGTTGATGGTAAACCACTTGAGTTAAAACCTAGGGTAGTTAGTGGTGTATAAGGTGTCGTTGTTTGTTCTCCACCAGTTGTGCCATCAACTACTTTGCCATCGAGTGTTGCGTATACTTCCCAACTGTTATCTGTACCACCTGCTGCGGCATCATCTTCTTTAGCAAAAAAGTATTGTAAAATATGTGGTTCACCTAGTGAATCATATACCGTTGTTGACGTAGATGAGTTATAAGTACCACTAGAAGCAGGGTCAAAATCTAGACCTGTTGGATCCGCTGTTGCATCTAAGTTAAACGACAAAAATACATTTTCTGTTGCGCGAGGTGAACCAGACGAATCAGGGATTTGAATTGGATCAGTTGTGCTCAAACTTACCGACGTTGTATCACCTGTAGATGAATCAACTGGGAATGCTTGTAAAAAGTTACCTTTTGCGTCAACCATAAAGTTATCTTGGTTAAGCTTAAATGCACCTGCACGTGTATATGTTAAATCTTGCGAAGATAAATCGTCGGTCATCGCAAAATAACCTTCACCAGTGATTGCTAAATCAAGTGAGTTATTTGTAAATTGTAGTGAGCCTTGATGAAACTGCTGCGCAACCATGGTTGTTTGCACACCGTCACCATTTTTAGTCTTACCAGAGCTAAATACTGATGAAGCGTAAACATCGGCAAACTCAGCGCGTGACTCTTTAAAACCTGTGGTATTAACGTTTGCAATATTATTTGCCGTTACGTCTAAATCTTTTTGCGCGGCAGCAAGGCCGGTTAATGCAATATTGAAGCTCATAATTCACCTCTAACCTGTTAGTCTGTGGCCTGCTAGCAGGCGAAAAATACTAAAATTTATTACGCGATTTCTGCTACATCTGTCAGCCTAACCGCACCTTCTTTAGTGTTAATAATAATGCCACTTGAGCCATTAATATTAACGCTTTCAATGTTCTTGAATGTAGCAATGGGCAAGCTTGAAAATTCGCCGTCAGTACTTCCTTCGGCGGTTACTGAGTATTCACCTTCAGGTAAACGCTCACCGGCTTCATTTTTGCCATCCCACGCAAAACGTACTGCACCTGCTGATTGAGAACCCATATCAATAGTTCTTACTAGCTGACCTGATGCATCTGTCACTTTAATTTTTAAGTTATCAACGGCTTCTTCTGCCACTGCAGAGCCTCTGGCATCACCCGTTTCATTTAAATCCAGGTTGTTTGACTCAAGTAAAGCTTGCTTGCCAACAAGTGTTGATGCTTGCAATGCTGAATTTGATGTCATAGAAGACGCTAAGCTATCAAAATTTGAATTTAAATCGCTGATGCCTTGCGCCATTGTGAAACTAGTCATTTGAGCAATCATTTGATCGTTATCCGCAGGGTTACTGGGATCTTGAAACGATAATTGCTGAGTTAACAAAGAGAAAAAGTCTTCTTGTGTTAACGCATCACTCTCATTATCACTGGTCGCTACTTGCGATTCTTGCCAGCGTATAGAGTCTAAATAGGATGAAGATGTACTAATATCGTTACTCATAACCTACCCTCGGTTACCGCTGCCCTAGCAACAGTGTTTTACTTAGCATTTGCTTTGCTGCATCAGCAACTTGCACGTTTGTTTGGTAAGAACGAGAGGCAGAAATCATATTTGCCATCTCCTCTACAACATTGACGTTGGGTTTATAGATATAGCCATTTTCATCCGCACTTGGATGGTTTGGGTTATATTCAATTTGTAATGGTGCATTACTTTCAACAATGCCCAAAACTTTCACACCAACTGCGGAGCCCTGTTGGTTACTTACTGATGCTGAAGCCTTTGTTAGCTCAGCCGCAAATACAGGTTGGCGCGCTCGGTATGTTTTGTCTTGAGATGAACTAATGGTATTAGCATTAGAAATATTACTAGCTGTAGTATTTAAGCGAACGTTTTGTGCGCTCATACCCGAACCTGCAATATCGAAAACATTATATAAACTCATAATTTTTATCCTTGACTACCGAGAGCTTTATTCAGGCCTTTAAATTTGCCGCTTAAAAATTGCAAGCTGGCCTGATACTCCATAGCATTCTGTGTATACAAGTTTCGTTCCACTTGTATATCAACCGAGTTACCATCACCTGTATCTGATTGATTTGGCAAACGAAATGATTCTGAACTTCCCATACTATGAGTACCTCCACCAATGTGTTTATCATTAGTTCTTACCATAGTATTGCCGCTTTGCTGGGTTGACCTTGCCGCTTTTAATGCAGAGGCAAAATCAATATCTTTTGCTTTATAGCCAGGCGTATCAGCGTTAGCTATATTAGTTGCAATTAATTCAGCTCGCTGTGAACGGATCAACATGGCTTGCGGATGCACACCTAATGCTTTATCAAAACTGATAGCCATAACCTTCTCCAAAAAATTGACTTACCCATGAATAAAGCAAAAAATAAGCCATTAATATTAGGGCATGCTATATTTTTATAAGACTATGTATCTAAATAGAAAAACGACGCTAGGTGCGTCGTTTTAGGGAAATGAATTAGCTTAATTACTTCTTTTGGTAAATAATACCAGGGTTGCACCTAACCATATCAAATTCAGTACTTAGGCCAGTTAGGGACTCTGACGCTCCTAAAAATAAGTACCCTTTTGGGTTTAATGCTTGTGCAAACTGATTAATAATTTTAGCTTTTATTTCAGGCGCAAAATAAATAAGTACATTACGGCAAAAAATAATATCAAACTTGCCCATTAACGCGTAAGAATCAAGCAAATTCAGGTGCCTAAAACTAACTTGTTTTTTTATTGTATCGTTTACTTGTGCCATACCATTGCCGCTGTCTTTAAAAAACTTTTTACGACGCTCTGCAGATAACCCTCTGGCAAGTGCAAGCGCGTCATATTCTGCATTTTTACACATATCAAGCATGGTATTAGATATGTCGGTACCAATAATTTGTGCACCCATACGAAGCACACCAGGTTGCTTAGTATTAAATTCAGCTACTGACATAGCTATTGAATAGGGTTCTTGTCCTGATGAGCTGGCAGCAGACCAAATTTTTAAAGGCCTTCTTAAGTCTTTAAACTCAGGAAAAAGCTTATTTTGGAGCAACTCAAACGGGTATTGATCTCTAAACCACAATGTTTCGTTTGTGGTCATTGCATCAACCACTGCGGCTCTTAATTGCCGCTCGTGAGGCCCGAGAGTTTTACTAACCAACTCCGATAAAGATCCCACATTAAATCGAGTCATTAACGGAGCAAGTCGGCTTTTAACTAAATACTGTTTGTTTTCACCTAAAACAATGCCGCATTGCTGCTCTAAAAACGAACGAAATTGGTCGTATTCACTTTGCTGCAAATCTTTATTATTCAAGTTAGTAGCACCTATTTTTGTTAATCACAATGAACCCACTTTTTAACCGCTGTTGCTAATTCGTCTGGGTTAAATTTAGCAATAAAGTCATCTGCCCCGACTTTTTCAATCATAGCCTGGTTAAAAACACCACTCAGAGAGGTATGCAAAATAACATGCAAAGGTGCAAGTTTGGGATCTGCTTTTATTTCAGCTGTTAAGGTATAGCCGTCCATTTCTGGCATTTCAACGTCTGAGATAAGTAACGCTACTCGCTCAGTAATATCGTTTTTACAATCAAGCTCTGCTATTTCTTTTAATCTTATAAGTGCTTCTTTACCATTTTTGGCAAGCTCTGTTTGCACGCCTAAAGGCTCTAAGGCACGTTTAACTTGATTACGCGCAACAGCAGAGTCGTCTGCAATAAATACGATACGTTCGCCTAAATCTTTTTGAATATCGCCACTTTGTGCAACTTCAGCACTTACTTCTGTGTTTACTGGGCAAATTTCGTTGAGAATTTTTTCTACATCGAGAATTTCGACTAATTCATTTTCGATTTCGGTCACTGCTGTTAAATATGAATAACGTCCGGCGCCTGATGGCGGTGGCATTATTTTTTCCCAATTCATATTTACAATACGTTCAACTCCGCCCACTAAAAACCCTTGCACAGAGCGATTGTATTCAGCAATGATTATAAAGCTGTCTTTAATGTTGTCGATTGGGCGCCCACCTACAGCCATTGATAAATCAATTACTGAAATAGTTTGACCACGAATATGTGCAACACCACGAATATACGGATTAGATTTTGGCATGCTTGTTAGTGGAGGGCATTGCAGCACTTCTCTCACTTTAAATACATTAATACCAAAACGCTGACGCCCTCTGAGCTTAAATAAAAGTAATTCTAGGCGGTTCTGCCCAACCAACTGTGTGCGTTGGTTTACTGAGTCTAAAATGCCTGCCATTCAAATCTCCTAAAGAAAACAAATAATACGGAACGATAATTGCTTTCTATTTATAAAGCTACATAACATCGCGGGTGCGTCTACTTTTTGACGCAAAATATTTATACCCTGTTTGAAACCATAAGCATAGTCGAAACATTATGAGTTTGTTAAAAAAAATCAGAAGATACAGTGTTTTTTATTTTGTTACTAGCTTGTGCTTTGTATTCCCTTTGCAAGCTAAAGTGTTTAGTAAAGATTTATTACAAGACATGGCCGTTGCTTATATAGCTAAGCAGATTGGTACATTGCAAAATACTAATACTCAATTAAGTGCACTGCCTTTAGATAGTCGCATTCCTGATCGTGTCTGTAATACTGAGCTTGAATTATCAACATCCGATGAGCCACCATTTAACCGCCAAGTAACCTTACAAGCCAAGTGCAATGATGCGCAAACGTGGACTCAATACGTTCATGTAAGAGTTGTTGAAATGGCTCCAGTTGTTGTTGCAACTGCTAATTTAACTCGTGGTGAAGTAATAACTAAATCGCATTTAAGTATTGAAATGAAACCAACTCACTTTGTACGAATTCAGTACTTAGATGACCCTACAATGCTAATAGGCAGCAGAAGTAAACGAAATATTAGAAGTGGTATGCCAGTATTACTAAACCAAATTTGTATGGTGTGTAAAGGTGACTCTGTTAATATTTACGCTAATCTCAGAGGCCTTAGAATTAAAACCACAGGTATTGCTTTAGAAGACGGTACTTTGGGCGAACAGATACAAATAAAAAACAAAAAATCAGGTAAAGTTTTAAATGCGCGAGTAGATGGTGTAGAGTCTGTTCAAGTGAATATTTAATTTAGATTTATACTAAAGTATCCCACGTATATGCCGATAACATGGCATAAGTTGGGTAATATACGGGTTTATTATTATGGTTAATCAAGTTAATGGCAGTAATCAACAAGCTAATGCGTTAACAAATGCAAAGCAGCAACAAGTTGATTTAAAAAAAGATAATGCTAATACACAAGCTGCTCAGGCTCCTTCGCCTAAAGCTGCTAGTGATTCTGTAAGTTTAACGCCGCAGGCACAGCAATTAAAAACGCTTCAAGATAAAGCGCAGCAATCGCCTGGCTTTGATAGCGATAAAGTTGCTGAGCTAAAAAAAGCAATAACTGAAGGTAAATACCAAGTGGATAGTGAAAAGCTTGCTAAAAACTTAGCTGATTTTGAGTTTAACGTGTATGGCTGATCATAATAGTTTAATTAGCGTAAAACTAAACCAACAAGTAAGTTGTTTAGATTCTTTGCATACGCTATTAAACGACGAGCTTACTGCTATTGCCTCACGACGTGGTGCTGGTTTAAAAGAAATTGCCCAACAAAAAATGTCTTTTTTAACTAAGTTAAGCACTCTTGATAAAGAGCTAGGTAAGCTAATTGCTAGTAACGACTCACAAAACCCTGAAATATCTGAGCTAATAAGCCAAGTTAAAACTCAACTTGCACAATGCCAAAAACAAAATAACGTTAATGCTCATGCTGCCCGCCAAGCGCAACTAAGTGTTAAACAATTAAAAGAGATATTAATTGGCGCACCAACGTCAATGACCTACGACCAAGCCGGTAAGTCTGTAAATACCGAAAGTAAACTGGTTCGTAACTTAAAAGCTTAAGCCCAAAATTTTACATTAAAAAAGCCTTATTGACTTATCAATAAGGCTTTTTTAATGTCCTTTATTCTTAAATTTAGTTATAAATAATACCAATTCACTTAATTATGTAAGCCCCCTTAATAAATAATTAGGGGGGCTTTATTGGTATTAAATATCCGTTTGATTATTACTACTTTCAATTAAGTGTTTAATCATCTCTTCCGATTGATTTTGTACATCAACCGCAGGTGCTTCTGTATCAATGCTTCCCCCGCTTTGGGCTGGGGTATAAGCAATTGCAGAACCTTCGTCTTCAACCAGTGTATTTAGCGCTATAAGCTGCTCTGCATCTTCGTTAATGATTACATCATCAATATTAAGCGGCTCCGCCGAACTCATTTGCACCGTTTGCTCAGGTGTTGATAGACCACTCAAGTTACCTAAATCAATAGTTTCAGTACTTAATATGTTGTTGCTTGAAACCTCATTAGGGTCTGTATCGCCTAATGAAGATTCTTCACTAAATGATGCAGGGATTGTATCGCCAGAAGCAGCGCTTGCTCCATTAACGTAAATATTTCCCGTACCTTCTATTGCGTTATCAGTATTTTTGATTAAGTAGTTTCCAACTTCATCTACAGTTACAAAGTAGAATTGCTCTCCTCCACCTATGTTTAGATTGAGTAAATTTAGAAAGCCTCCCCAATTTCCATTGCTATCAGAAGTAAAACTTCCTGCATTATCTAGTACATCTAAATCTAGACCGAGTAAATTAACACCCAATAATGAAGAGCCAATAATATACACTTCTGTATCTGGTTCTGTTGTTCCTTCAACTGACGGTAATAAAACACCTAATATCCCAGAGTCAAAATCATTGATTTCAAAACTTATTGGTGTAGTATCAATAATCAATCCAGATAAACTACCGCTTGAAGTTGTATTGCCTGATGTATCAGTTGCTACAGCTGTTACAGTATAAGCCCCATCAGCTAAGGTCGTATTAGCTGTTACGCTCCACTCACCAGATGCATTAGCAGTCACTGTTTCAGTTGCCTCTGTAGCGCCACTAAAGGTCACCGTTACTGACTCACCTGGAGCGGCTGTACCTGTTATAACTGGATTTTGATCTATAGTTAGTACCAATCCTGAATCGATTGTAATTCCTGAAACATTACTGCTTGCTGATCCTTCTCCGATATTACCTGGACCATCAACAATACTTACATCAACGCTGTAGTTGCCCTCAGGAAGTACTTCTGTTGATGTCACACTCCACGTCCCATCAGCTCCAACTGTTGTTTGAACATTGTGAGTGGCACCTGCAGAATCGGTAAACATAACTATTACAGCCGCACCTGCATAGCTTCCGGTTACAGAGCCTGTAATGGTAGGCGTTGTATCTTGCCCTACTGTAATTGGATCTATGACTACAGTTGGCGCTGTGTAGTCTGTGCTTGACACCATTGTATCGCTTGATGAGTTACCTGCAGCGTCACTCACTGTCGCAGTAGCGCTAAAACTACCTTCACTCAGTGCGGTAGTAGCTGTTACTGACCATGTGCCATTGCCTGCAACTTGAGCGGTAATAGTTTGTGGATCGTTATTAGCATCAGTAATAACAACACTCACATTGGTACCTGCTGGTGCATCACTTATACCTGTTATCGTCGGTAGCGGGTTATTGGTTACAGGTAATTGATCAACTTCAACTGTTGGTGGTGTTAAATCAACAATGCCATCAAGACTTATACTACTCGTAAGTGACAAGTTTTCAACAGTGGCATCGACTGTAAAAGCCCCCTCTGCTAACGGTACTGTAGGTATTAAACTCCATATACCTGCTATAGCCGTGGTGTTATAGGTTGTTGCGGTACCACTGCTATCAGTAATAACGACTTCTACATTGCCATTTAATACATCTGTTATGCCGCTAATGGTAGGTGTTGTATCGCTTGTATCAATTATTGGGTTTATCAACAAACTTGGCAGGGTTGTACTGACAGTACCTATTTGATTTACAGTGGTTGTATTACCAGCGCTATCGGTACTTATGGCCTCAACTGTAATTTCTCCTTCAGGTAATAAAGGAGCAATGACAGACCAAGTACCATCTCCTAAAACAGTAGTAGTAACTGTTTGTACTGCGGCTGTTGAGTCAGTGATATTTACAGTAATTAAACTTCCTACTTCCTCATCGCTAGAGCCTGTAATTGTTGGTGTTAGAGTATTAAGTACTCCAAACGCATCTATTTCTAACGCTGGCGGAATGGTGTCTATAGTTACTTGTTCAATGGCTGACTGCCCAGTATTACCTGCGGCATCAGTAATACTCGCATACACATCATAAACACCATCAGATAAGCTGGTGGTTACTAAAGACCAAGTACCATTACTACCAACTACAGCATCAAATACTGTTTCATCACCATTGCTACCAATAACAGTTACGTCAATGTCTGTACCCTCAGGCTCTTCAGAACTGCCTGAAATAGTTAATATATCGGTATCGCTAATAGTCAATGGTAAAATATCAACCACTGGTACTAGTGTATCCACTACAAACTCGAGAGTATCGGTAACTACGTTTCCTGCATCATCAGTAATACTCACATTAGCAACGTGCTGCCCTTCAGATAATGCATCAACTTCAAGTGTAAATATTCCCAAAGCATCAACTGTAGTAGTTAGTACAGTGCCGCCATCTAGTTGTATTTCAACAACACCATTAATTAAATCACTGGTACCTTGGATTATTGGCGTGGAGTCTGATGTTGTGCCAATAACCTGTAAGCCAAGTGTTGGCGATACTGTATCCACCACTGCGGTAAGTAGTTGCGTGGTAGTAATACCGACCTCACTTAACACGTCAACTGTTACGCTAAATGTACCTTCAGCTAATGATTGAGGAACCTGCACAGCCCAAGTATTATCGGCTTGCACTATAGCCGTAAGCTCTTGTACTACATTTTCGCTATCTACCACTTTAACTAGCACTTCAGTGCCTGGTGCTTGGTCGGTCGTACCACTAATTATTGGTAAATCGCCCTCACCAGTAGCAAAGTCAACTACCGCATTTAGTACTGGGGTTGAAGCATCTACATCAGCAGTCGTAATAGCGGTGGTGTTACCCGCATCATCGGTTGCAGAGGCTTCAATAACTGATAAGCCAATAACATTAACGGCTAGGCCTAATAGCTCCCAATCACCATTTGCATCTGTGGTTACATCGTATGTTAAATCGAGTAAATCACCTGCAAGCTCTAGAGTAACCGTAACGGTTTTACCTTCGCCCAAATCAGATGTACCAGATAAAGAAACCAACTGTCCTAATAGGAACGAAGGCACAATTGTTAGCTCTGGTCCCACGGTATCAACCTCACCACTGGTTTTATTGTCGACCGAAGTATTGCCCGCAGCATCGCTAATAGTTGCACTAACACTGTAAACACCGTCAGCTAAAATATTATTAGCAGCCGCTTGCCAGTCTCCATTGCCATCGGTTTGAACGGTCATTTGATGAGAAACTCCAGCAGAATCAGTAAAGGTAACAATAACGTTTGTATTTGCCTCGTTAGACGTACCTGTAATCAATGGAGTGCTATCTTGAGTTAGTATTAATGAACTTTGATTAATACTAATTTCAGGAGCAATTGTATCAATGGTTGCTGTATTTGTTGCGTCCCCGGTATTACCCGCGCTATCAGTAACAGAGACTTCAACTGAATAATCTCCTTGTGATAGAGAGCTAGTTGCCTCTACAGACCATACACCACCAGTTTGAACTGTTGTATTTACAGTATGCTCATTACCTTGTGCATCAGTGAATACCACTGCAACAGCATCACCCACATTGGCACCTGTCACACTTCCAGAAATACTTGGAGTTAGATCAGTACTTCCAACAATATCGCTAATAGTTACAACTGGCGCAGTTATATCAACTACCCCTGTAGTACTTGTGTTTACAGGGTTACCGGCAGTATCTGTGGTTGAAGCTGAAACCGTGTAAGCGCCCTCACTCAACTCTGTACTTGCAGCGACTGACCATGTGCCATTTGCACCAACCGTAGCATTAACCGTTTGCTCTGCACCTAAGCTATCTGTAATTAAAATAATAACTAATGCGCCTTGCGGTGCGGTTGTTGTGCCTGAAATTGTAGGCGTTGTATCATTTAAAGTTACAAGCGGCGTAATACTAAGCGTTGGCGCGGTTAAATCGATAACACCGCTACCTGTTGTATTACTCGTTAAGCTTCCTTCAGTTACACTTGCCGAAACAGTAAATTCACCTTCAGGAAGAATACTTATCGCATCAACACTCCAAATCCCGCCTACTACCGAAGTAGTTACAGTATGTGAAATGTTATTAACGTCAGTTATAACGACCGTAATTTCTGTGTTATCTGCCGCACTACTTGTGCCCGATATTGCTGGTGTTTGATCGTTCGTATCAACAATTGTATTAATATTGATGGTAGGCGCATTGGTATTTAACGTTGCGGTACTATTTGCAACTGATTCATTCCCTGCGGTATCAGTAACACTTGCAGAAACTGTAACTTCACCATCAGTCAGTGCGTCGGTTATATCTACACTCCAATCACCTCCTGCACCAACAACAGTTGTGTAAGTCTCGGTACTATCTCCATCGGTCACAGTTACTGTAATACTCGTGTTTTCAGGTTCATTGGATGTGCCTGAAATAGTTGGCGTGCTGTTATTAATTGTACCTAATGCGTTTATAGAAATACTTGGTGCTTGAGTATCAATAAAGCTCGAGCCTGTATCCAAACCTTGATTGCCAGCATCATCGGTAATACTTACCTCTACATCATAATTGCCATCTGGCAAGCTTGGCGCCGTAACTTGCCAATCGCCGTTAGCATCAACTATTGCGGTTAAAGTATGTATATCACCGTTGCTATCTGTAATGACTATATCGACCACCGTATTCTGTGGTTCAGTTGAAGTACCACTTACAATTGGTGTATTAGTGTTAAATACAGTTATATCATTAAGTACAATAACAGGTACTTGGGCATCAATTGTTAAATCAATAGTCGTGCTGCTGATATTATTAGCGTCATCGGTAATACTTACTTGCGCCGTATAATCACCATCAACAAGTGCTACGGGGACATCTACTTGCCAATTGCCATCAGTACCCACAGTTGCTGTTAGTGTTTGACCACCAATAATAATGCTTACATCTGCACCTATCTCATTACTTGTGCCTGAAATTGTAGGGGTTATATCTATTGTCGCGTTAACTTCGTTCACAATTAATGTAGGAGCAACGCTATCTATTTCACCTTGAGTCTGCTGCGTTGTTAAATTACCAACACTGTCTCTAACCTCTGCAACAACGGTGTATTGACCTTGCGCTAGCTCTGCTGGTACATCTGCTGACCAACTGCCATCGGCTTGAACAATCGCAGTAAACTCTTGGCTTTGCCCTGCACTATCGGTAACAGTCACGTCAATTACAGTGCCTTGCCCCATATCGGTGGTGCCGCTAATTACTGGCGTACTGTCATTAGATAAAGCATCGACACTAACTGTTAGGTCTGGCGCTACGTTATCAAAATCAAGTGTATTGATTGATGCAATATTACCTGCTGCATCAGTTGCTGTTGCAGTCACATAGGCAAGATTTAGTAAAGGTACTGTTATGTTTGCAAGCCCCCACGTACCATCAGGATTTGTTGTCGCTGTATAAGTTGCGCCAACTAACCCACCAACTAGGTACTCTGTGATAGTGATCACAGAACCCCCTGGTAGATCAGAATCCCCCGAAAGAGAAACCAAATTTCCTAATAAAAACGATGGAATAATTTCAAGATCCGGAGCGGTTATATCCACTTCGCCAGTGTCTGTACCCGTGCCTGTATTGCCTGCAGCATCGGTGATGCTGGCGCTGACGCTGTAGTTCCCTTCGGCTAAATCAGTCGTTGGTGTCGCGCTCCAGTTACCGTTGATATCCGTTTGTACATCAATGGTCTGAACTGAATTGGCAGCGTCGGTAAACGTAACGGTGATGGTACTGTTAGGTGCATCACTGCTACCCGTTACTGTTGGTGTGCTGTCGTTTGTTAATACTGGTGCATCTACACTCACACTTGGTGCTGTGGTATCAATGGTGCCGTTGCCGGTAATATCGGTGCTGTTTCCTGCCACATCGCTGATGTTGGCGGTGATCGTGTATGGTCCTTCTGCCAATGCAGTCGGTACTTCTATAGAGAAGTTGCCGTCTGCATCAACCGTGGTGGTGAACGTTTGTGTATTACCTAAATCGTCCACAACCGTGAAGTTAATAACGGTACCTTCAACCGCATCGCTTGTGCCGCTCAGTGTCGGGGTGATGTCGTTGCTTGAGCCTGGGCTGGTAAGTACAAGTGTAGGTGCGGTGGTGTCTACTTCGCCGGTGCCTGTAGCGGTGGTGTCATTGCCTGCTGCATCGCTCACGCTTGCGCTGATGGTGTATCCACCTTCTGCAATGGCTGCCGGTACAGGGATTGACCACGTACCATTAGCAAGTACGGTGGCGCTCATTGTTTGCGCTGCACCGCTGCTATCGGTCACGATAACCGTTACCGTACTGCCTTGCGGTGCATCACTACTGCCTGCAATCGTTGGCGTGGTGTCGTTGCCTACACCGTTGTTGGTAATAACAAGGCTCGGACCTGTTAGGTCTATCAGACCTGTCTCGGTGGCACTGCCAATATTGCCCAGTCCATCATCTACCTCTGCGGTGACAGTATATTCACCTTCGGCTAAATCAGTTGGTGCATCGACGCTCCATACACCACCCGTTACGGTCGTATCAACAGTCGTAATATTCCCTGCACTGTCTTCAAACGTTAAGCTAATGGTTGTGCCATCAGCTGCATCACTTGTCCCGCGAATTTCTGGCGTGGTGTCATTGGTGTCAACCAGTACATTAATACTGATGCTTGGCGCAGTGGTGTTGAGTGTTGCGTTTTCACTTAATGTAGTGGTGTTGCCTGCGCTGTCGCTGACGCTTGCTTCGATAGTGAGTGGACCATCAGTTAGCGCGTTCGATACATCCGCTGACCAGCTGCCATCGGCTTGTACTGTCGCGGTGAACGTTTCTGTATTATCTGCATCCGTGACGTTAATCGTTATAACCGTGCCTACTGGCGCGTTCGATGTCCCGCTAATTGTTGGTGTGCTGTTATTAGTGGCACCTATTGTGTCTAACGTCAGTGTCGGCGCTAAGGTATCTAAGCTGCCAGTTTGTGTGGCGCCGCCAGTGTTACCTGCATCATCGGTGATACTGGCTTGTACGGTGTAGCTTCCATCTGGTAATTCAGGGCTAGTTGCTTGCCAATCACCGTTTGCATCCACAGTAGCGGTGATTGGGTGTTCATCACCGTTACTGTCAGTAATAACAATGTTTATAACCGTGCCTGCAGGCTCTGCTGAGGTACCACTAATCACTGGGGTGCTGTCGTTACCCAAACCCAGTGCATCAACGGTGACAACCGGTGTAATAGTATCCACATTACCACTGCTGTTTGCTGTGCTCTCATTGCCTGCGGCATCGGTAATGCTGGCAACAACGCTAAAGTCACCTTGTGCAAGGGCTGTCGATACTTCGATTGCCCAGTGACCATCGCTGCCTACAACAGTGCTAAGGGTTTGATTGATGCCTTCGCTATCGGTGATGGTGAGTGTGACTGTCCCACCAATCTCATTACTGGTGCCCTGAAGCTCTGGTGTTAAATCGCTGACATCGCCCACGTTTTGAATGGTGAGTAGTGGCGCTTGCGTGTCGATAGTCGTGGTATCACTCACGGTGGTTTCATTGCCGACACTGTCGCGTACACTTACTTCAATGGTGCTTTCGCCTTCGCTTAGCGGTGTGGTTGGAGTGGCACTCCAATTGCCATCCGCATCCACAAGCGCAGTGATGGTTTGTGGGTTGCCTGCGCTATCAGTAACCACTATGGTCACTTGCGCACCCTCACCTGCGTCACTTGTGCCGCTTATGATTGGCGTGTTGCTGTCGCTTTGTGCTGCAACATCAACAGTGAGTGTCGGTGGCGTATTATCAAAGTCATCTGAGCTAATTGTACGGGTATTACCTGCGGCATCGGTCGCTGTGGCGATCACTGAGCCTAAGTTCAGTAATGAGATATCAATACCAGTCAGTGACCAGTTACCATTGGCGTCAGTGGTTGTGGTGTAACTTACGCCCACACCGCCGCCAACAAGTTGCTCAGTAATAGTAATTTCACTGCCAGCCGGTAAATCAGATGTACCGTTTAATAACACCAATGAACCTAATAAGAAAGTAGGTGTAAACGCTAAATCTGGCGGTGTTATATCTACTTCGCCTGTATCTGTACCTGTACCTGTGTTGCCTGCAGCATCAGTGATGCTGGCGCTGACATTGTAATTACCTTCAGCTAATGTACCTGTTGGTGTCGCACTCCAGTTACCGTTAGTATCTGTTTGTACATCAATGCTTTGAGTAGCATTTGCTGCATCTGTAAACGTAACCGTGATGGTGCTGTTAGGTGCATCACTGGTGCCTGTCACAGTTGGCGTGCTGTCGTTTGTTAATACTGGCGCATCTACACTCACACTTGGTGCTGTGGTATCAATGGTGCCGTTACCGGTAATATCGGTGCTGTTACCTGCCACATCGCTGATGCTGGCGGTGATCGTGTACGGCCCTTCTGCCAGTGCAGTCGGTACTTCCACTGAGAAGTTGCCATCAGCATCCACAGTGGTAGTGAACGTTTGTGAGCTACCAAAATCATCCACTACGGTGAAGTTAATAACCGTGCCTTCAACCGCATCGCTTGTTCCGCTGAGTGTTGGGGTGATGTCACTACTTGAGCCTGGACTGGTAAGTACAAGTGTCGGTGCAATGGTATCTATTTCACCAGTGCCTGTGGCAGTGGCTTCGTTGCCTGCGGCATCGCTCACACTGGCGCTCACTGTAAAGGTACCTTCAGCCAGTACTTGTGAGGCGGGCACGCTCCACGTGCCATTAACCCCTAATGTGGTCGTTACGGTATGAGTAATGTTATTACTGTCTGTAATTTCAACGCTCACGGTGCTGCCTTGTGGCGCATTCGCTGTGCCGGTGATCGTAGGTGTTGTGTCATCAGTCACGGTTACATCATTTACGGCAATATTAGGAATGGTCGTATCCACTACGCCATTTTCTGTTGCTGTACTTGTATTGCCGCTTCCATCTGTAACACTCGCTTCAACTTCATAACTGCCTTCAGCTAAGTCAACAGGAGCTTCAACACTCCAGATACCGTCTGTAACAGTTGTTTGTACCGTGTTTGTTATGTCATTACTGTCCGTGAAACTGACGGTGATAATAGTGCCATTTGCTGCACTGCTGGTACCGCTCACATTCGGCGTTGTATCATTTGTATCCATTAATGCATCGATATTAATACTCGGTGCATTGGTATCCAATGTTGCGCCCTCACTTAACGTGGTGGTGTTGCCTGCACTGTCGCTTACGCTTGCTTCGATAGTGAGTGGACCATCAGTCAGTGCGTTCGGTACATCTGCTGACCAGCTGCCATCGGCTTGCACTGTCGCGGTGAACGTTTCTGTATTATCTGCATCCGTAACGTTAATCGTTATAACCGTGCCTACTGGCGCGTTCGATGTTCCGCTGATTGTTGGCGTGCTGTTATTCGTGGCACCGACTGTGTCTAACGTCAGTGTTGGCGCTAAGGTATCTAGGTTGCCTGATTGAACTGCACCGCCAGTATTGCCTGCATCATCGGTGATACTGGCTTGCACGGTGTAGCTTCCATCCGGTAATTCAGGGCTGGTTGCTTGCCAATCGCCGTTTGCATCCACAGTAGCGGTGATTGGGTGCTCATCACCGTTACTGTCGGTAATAACAATATTTACAACCGTGCCTGCAGGCTCTGTTGAGGTACCACTAATCACTGGGGTGCTGTCGTTACCCAAACCCAGTGCATCAACGGTGACAACTGGTGTGATGGTATCCACATTACCACTGCTGTTTGCGGTGGTGTCGTTGCCTGCGGCATCGATAATGCTGGCAACAACGCTAAACTCACCTTGTGCAAGGGCTGTCGATACTTCGATTGCCCAGTGACCATCGCTGCCTACAACGGTGCTAAGGGTTTGATTGATGCCTTCGCTGTCGGTGATGGTGAGTGTTACGGTGCCACCAATTTCATTACTGGTGCCCTGAAGCTCTGGTGTTAAGTCGCTGACATCGCCTACGTTTTGAATGGTGAGTATTGGCGCTTGCGTGTCGATAGTGGTGGTGTCACTCACTGTAGTTTCGTTGCCAACACTGTCGCGTACACTTACTTCAATGGTGCTTTCACCTTCACTTAATGGTGTCGCTGGTGTGGCGCTCCAATCACCGTTTGCATCCACAAGGGCGGTGATAGTTTGTGAATTACCATCGCTGTCGGTCACTACAATAGTGACTTGCGCGCCTTCACCCGCATCGCTTGTGCCGCTAATAACCGGTGTATTGCTGTCGCTTTGTGCGGCAACCTCAACAGTAAGCGTTGGTGGCGTATTATCAAAATCATCTGAGCTAATTGTACGGGTATTACCTGCTGCATCGGTCGCTGTTGCGATCACTGAGCCAACATCAAGTAAAGATACATCCAACCCGACTAATGACCAGTTGCCATCCGCATCCGTTGTAGTGGTATATGTTGCACCAATACCACCGTTAACAAGTTGCTCGGTAATAGTAATTTCACTGCCAATGGGCAAGTCAGACGTACCGCTTAGGGTAATTAATAAACCAAGTTCAAACGTTGGTGTAAAGGCAAGTGCTGGCGGGGTTACGTCTACTTCGCCACTGTCCGTGCCGGTGCCTGTGTTGCCTGCAGCATCAGTGATGCTGGCGCTGACGCTGTAGTCACCTTCAGCTAATGTACCTGTTGGTGTCGCACTCCAGTTACCATTAGCATCGGTTTGTACATCAATGCTTTGAGTGGCATTCGCTGCATCTGTAAACGTAACTGTGATGGTGCTATTAGGTGCATCACTGGTGCCTGTCACTGTGGGTGTGGTGTCGTTGGTAAGTACTGGCGCATCCACACTCACACTTGGTGCAGTGGTATCAATGGTGCCATTGCCTGTAATATCGGTGCTGTTACCTGCCACATCGCTGATATTGGCGGTGATCGTGTACGGCCCTTCTGCCAGTGCAGTCGGTACTTCCACTGAGAAGTTGCCATCAGCATCCACAGTGGTGGTGAACGTTTGTGAGCTACCAAAATCATCCACTACGGTGAAGTTAATAACCGTGCCTTCAACCGCATCGCTTGTGCCGCTAAATGTCGGGGTGATCTCATTACTTGAACCAGGGCTGGTAAGTACAAGGGTCGGTGCAATTGTATCCACCTCTCCTGCGCCTGTGCCGTTGGCTTCGTTGCCAGCGGCATCGCTCACGCTTGCGCTTACGCTGAAGTTACCTTCTGCAAGGGCTGTCGTAACAGGGACTGACCACGCGCCACTTCCGCCAACTGTCGCGGTAATGGTTTGCTGTGCACCGGCACTGTCTGTCACAATAATAGTGACTTCACTGCCTTGTGGCGCATCGCTTGTACCGGAGATAGTCGGTGTCGTGTCATTGCTAACACCATTGTCTGCAATAACAAGGCTTGGTGCGGTTAAGTCAATCTCGCCTGTTTCGGTGGCGCTGCCGATATTACCTAGGCCATCGTCTACCTCTGCGGTCACCGTGTATTCACCTTCGGCTAAATCAGTTGGTGCATCAACGCTCCAGACGCCACCCGTTACCGTCGTATCAACAGTCGTAATATTCCCTGCACTGTCTTCAAACGTTAAGCTAATGGTGGTGTTATCTGCCGCATCGCTTGTACCATTAATGGTTGGGGTAGTGTCGTTGGTATCAACCAATGCATTAATACTAATGCTTGGGGCCGTGGTGTTGAGTGTTGCGGTTTCACTTAATGTAGTGGTATTACCGGCGTTATCACTAACGCTAGCTTCAATGGTGAGCTCACCATCGCTCAGTGCATTCGGTACATCCGCTGACCAG
The DNA here is from genome assembly GCF_002836155.1 of Pseudoalteromonas sp. GutCa3. NCBI lineage: Bacteria > Pseudomonadati > Pseudomonadota > Gammaproteobacteria > Alteromonadales > Pseudoalteromonadaceae > Pseudoalteromonas > Pseudoalteromonas sp. GutCa3. The sequence continues at coordinate 76,622 of NZ_PJBK01000034.1, forward strand.
CTGCCATCAGCTTGTACTGTCGCGGTGAACGTTTCTGTTGTGGTGCCATCACTCACGCTGATGCTAATAACAGTCCCCGCTGGCGCATTGGTACTTCCGCTGATAGTCGGGGTGCTATCGTTCGTTGCGCCCACGGTATCAAGCACAAGCGTTGGCGCGAGGCTATCAATGGTGCCCGATTGCACGGCACTATCGGTGTTACCTGCGGCATCGGTAATGCTGGCTTGCACACTGTAGCTGCCCTCTGGTAATTCAGGGCTGATTGCTTGCCAGTTGCCGTTCGCATCGACTGTGGCTGTAATTGGTGTTTCATCGCCGTTACTGTCTGTGATAACAATATTCACAACGGTGCCTTCAGGCTCTGTTGAGGTACCACTAACAACTGGGGTGCTGTCGTTGCCTAAACCCAGTGCATCAACGGTGATAACCGGTGTAATGGTATCTACATTACCACTACTGTTGGCCGTGGTGTCGTTGCCTGCAGCATCAGTGATGCTGGCAACAACGCTAAAGTCACCTTGTGCAAGGGCACCTGGAATTTCAATATTCCAGTGGCCATCACTTTCAACGGTGGTGGTGAAGGTTTGCTCAGCGCCTTGGCTGTCGGTGATGGTCAGTGTTACGGTGCCGCCAATTTCATTACTAGTGCCCTGCAGCTCAGGTGTTAAATCGCTGACATCGCCTACGTTTTGAATGGTGAGTATTGGCGCTTGTGTGTCTAACGTAATTGTATCTGTAACTGTTGTCGTATTTCCTGCTTCGTCAGATACACTCACTTCGATGGTGTTATCACCTTCATTTAAATCTGTTTGTGGAGTTACTTCCCAGTTACCATTTGCATCTACTGTGGTGCTAAGTGTTTGTTCAACTCCATTTTCATCTGTAATAACAACCGTGATACTGGTACCAACGTCTGCATCACTAGTGCCTGAAATAGTAGGCGTTGAGTCGTTGGTTACAGCTTCAAAGTCAACGGTTAAGCTAGGTCCTGATGTGTCTATATTACCGGTAGCCGTAGTTGAAGCGCTATTTCCTGCAGCATCAGATACTTCAGCTTCTACAGAATAATCGCCCGAGGCCAACTCTTGAGAAAGTTCAACACTCCAATTACCATCGGCATCTGTTGTTGTGCTAAATGTGCGAACAACCCCTTGAGAATCAGTAACCGTTAAATTTATAACCGTGCCTGCAACTACGTCAGTTGTGTTACCAGAAATAACCGGTGTTGTATCATTACTTGTTTCTAGTTCATTAACTTGTATTGTTGGAGGCGTAATATCAATTACAGCATCAAGCTCTGCATTAGCCGTTCCACCACCTATGTCTGTTACTGTTGCACTAATTAAAATGGTGCCCTCAGCTAAATTTGCAGGCGGAGTAACACTCCAAAGACCGTTTTCATCAACAACTGTGGTTAAAGTAATTATTGCACCCGCTGAGTCAGTGATCTGAACTTCAACTTGAGAGCCAGCTTGTGCATTAAAAGTATCACCATTTATTTGAGGTGTTTGATCGTTAGTTTCGCCAATAATATCAATGGTAATGGTCAATGCGCTTGTATCAATTGTGCCTGAAGCACTTGCTGTGCCTTCATTACCAGCGCTATCACTAATACTTGCATCTACAGAGTAGCTTCCTTCAGCTAAAGCCGCGGACACTTCTACAGTCCAACTTCCATCTGCAATTACTTCTGCTGTAATTATTTGTACTATACCGTTAGCATCGGTCACTGTTAAAGTTACGGTTGAACCAGCTGGCTCACCGCTAACCGTGCCTGAAATGGTCGGTGTTGTATCACTCGTATCGCCTAGTGCATTAATAGTAACTATTGGCGCTGTGGTATCAACTTCGCCTGTTGTTGTTGCTGTGGTTTCATTACCTGCGGTATCGGTAACCGATACTTCAACGGTAAATTCACCCTCACTTAATTCGTTCGGCACATCTACACTGAAGGTACCATCGGCTTGTACTTCAGTGGTGATTATTTGTGGGTTACCAGCGTCATCAGTAACTGTAATAGTAACAACCGTGCCCTCTGGCTCCCCCGTTGCGGTGCCTGAAATAGTTGGGGTGGTGTTGTTAGTATCACCTACGGGGTCAATAATAACTGTTGGCGCGGCAGTATCAACTTCGCCTGTTGTTGTTGCGGTAGTTTCATTCCCTGCAGTATCTGTAACCGATACTTCAACAGTAAATTCGCCTTCACTTAATTCGTTCGGTACATCAACACTAAAGGTGCCATCAGCTTGTACTTCAGTGGTGATTATTTGTGGGTTACCAGCGTCATCAGTTACTGTAATAGTAACAATCGTGCCTTCTGGCTCCCCC
>NZ_PJBK01000035.1:0-77491 GCF_002836155.1 Pseudoalteromonas sp. GutCa3
TGTTTAAGATTAATGTAGTCATTATTACTAACTTAGTTGAATGAACTTATTTGCTCAGGTAGAATTAAGAGAGTTTAGTCATTCTAAATTTATATAAAGATACCTATAGGGATACATAGTATGAAATCTTCACGGACGTTCAAGCCAACGGGCTCGTCTGATGCTAATTTTTATCGGTTATTCGATATTTTTGCATTATTTTTAGCCTTTCAATGCTCAGCTTTATTCTATAGCTTTGAGCTAAATCCAATATATATGGTATCAGTTCTTAGCGTAGCATTAACCTTTCTTTATTGTGCTGAAATATTCTCGGCTTATCGCTCTTGGCGTGCTGGGAAGTTTAGAACTATGGTGCTTTGTGCTTGGGGTGCTTTACTCACGGCCTTTGCTGTTTTGCTCTTTATATCTTTTACTTTTAAATTTACGGATTCGCTCTCTCGAATTGGTTTGGGATTGTGGTTTTTGCTTAGTATTGTTTTTTTGTATACTTGGCGCCTAGGTGTATATTTATTTAAAAGAAATAGAAGAAAGCTCGGGCTAAATTTGCGTAATGTTGCAATAGTTGGAGCAACAGAATCAGCCGTTAATTTATATGATGAAATAAATAAAAATGATGAACTTGGCTTTAAATTTTTAGGTTTTTTTGATGATAGACAACCAGAACGCCTTTTTGAAAATTCTACTAAGCACGATGTAGCTGGGCGGATCCAGCATGCGGTCGATGCAGCGCGTAATGGGGAAATGGATGTTTTGTATATTGCTTTACCTATGAAGGCAGATAAACGCATTGCTGATATTTTGCGCCAACTAGGCGATACTACGGTTGATGTACATATTATTCCTGATTTTTTAATATCTAACTTAATACATGCACGTATTGAACATGTTGGTGATGTTGACACATTAAGTGTGTTTGAATCGCCTTTTATAGGCGCGCGCGAATTTATGAAACGCACTGAGGATATAATTGTAGCCTCTATTATATTAACGTTGATATCTCCTATTCTTATTGCAATTGCTCTTGCTGTTAAATTTACATCTAAAGGGCCTGTAATTTTTAAGCAAGACCGGTACGGATTAGATGGGCGTAAAATTAAAGTATGGAAGTTTCGCTCAATGAGTGTTACCGAAAACAGTGCAGTGGTTACACAAGCTACTAAAAATGATGCACGTATAACACCTTTAGGTGGTTTTTTACGCCGTACAAGCCTTGATGAGTTGCCGCAATTTATAAATGTTTTGAAAGGCGATATGTCTATTGTAGGGCCACGGCCTCATGCTGTTGCCCATAATGAGGAATACCGTAAAAAAGTAGAGTTTTATATGTTACGCCATAAAGCTAAGCCAGGAATTACAGGTTGGGCGCAAATTAATGGCTGGCGCGGCGAAACCGATACTCTTGATAAAATGGAAAAACGTGTTGAATTTGATTTACATTATATTAAACACTGGTCTTTATGGTTTGATGTTAAAATTATTTTTATAACAATTTTTAAGGGATTTAAAAATGCAAATGCATACTAAAAAACTAGTTTCATTAAGTGCTTTTTTAACTGTGGTTGTGGCTACACCTGTAGCAGCTAACTTAAAGCCTGGTAGTGTTATCACTAAAGACGGTGCTGAAATTACACCGACTTTACAAACAGGTATTAGCAGTAACAACAATTTTTTTAGCACACCAGAAAACGAAGAGTCGCGATTAATCTGGACTATTACTCCTAATATAAAAGCGGCGATTGAAGATGGCCCAGACAGCTATAATCTTGATTTGCGTTCAAGTAGCTCGTTACATAATAAAGATACCGCTGACAATTTCACTCAAGTAAATATTGGTGCTGGTGTGCATAAAGAATTTACTAGCCAACATCGTTTAGATATTAACGGTGATGCCGATTGGCTATATGAACCTCGAGGTAGTGGCTTAACTGAAGGTCTTGGTGATGCTGTTAATGAGTTAGTTAAATATCAGGAGCAAAATGTCTTAGCGCGATACGAATATGGTGCACAAAGCTCAAAAGCACAAGTTGCTTTGAAAGCTGGTTTTTTTAGTAAGAAATATCAAAACTTTAGAGAAGTATCGCAATATCGTGATTATGATAAATCGTTAATTGGCGTAACTGGCTACTATAATACTCAAGCATCAACTCGTACCTTTTTAGAGGTTAAACAAGAAAACTATCGTTACGACTCTCTGCAAGCTAATGGTATATCACGCGATAGTGACGACGTGAAAATACTAATAGGTATGGAGTGGGAAGCGACAGCCGTTACTTCTGGATCATTTAAGTTGGGTTATCAAAATAAAGATTTTAGCTCAAATGAGCGTGAAAGCTTTAGTGGTTTAAGTTGGGAGGCTGGCGTTAGTTGGCAACCACTTAGTTACTCTACCGTGCAATTTAAAACTAGTCGCTCAGCTAAAGATCCTTTAGTGCAGGGCGATTACATTAAAGAAAGTACATATGGTGTTAATTGGACTCATAGCTGGAGCGATTATTTAAGCTCACTAGCGGGGCTTAGTTATACTAATGAGCAATACACTGGCGATATTGGTCGTAAAGATAAAACTAAAAGCGCGCGTTTAGGTTTAAACTATGTTGCGAGTAAGTTCGGGATGGTATCTACCTATGTAGACTTTATTGATAAAGATTCTACCCAAAGCGCAATAGAATTTGATCGTATTATTGTAGGTATCAATTTTACATTTGCATTAAAGGCTAATTAATGAAGTTTATTTTTAGTTTAACGCTGCTATTTTTAAGTAGCGTTTGTTTTGCTCAAACTGCACACAGTTATGTATTAGGTGCAGGCGATAAGGTTGAAATAAAAGTATTTGGACAGCCTGATTTAGAAGTTACTGCATTATTAGGGAATAGTGGAGAGATCAACTACCCGTTTTTAGGAAAAGTGAAACTTGCAGGTCTTAACACTTCTGAGGTTGAGCAGGTTATCACTCAGGGATTAAAGCCTGACTACTTAGTTAATCCAAATGTTTACGTTCAGGTTGTTCAATATAGGCCTTTTTACATACATGGTGAAGTTGAAAACCCAGGGGCTTACCCTTACCAGCCGGCTATGACAGTTAACCAAGCCATCGCCCTAGCGGGTGGTTTAACTGAGCGAGCCTCTATTGATAAAATTTATATTTTTAAAGAGCAGACTAAACAGCAGCAACAAAAAGGTAGCTTAAATAGCCAAATTGCAGCGGGCGATACTATAAAAATTGAACAACGCTTGTTTTAAGCAATCTATAAGGCAGTATTTAATGAACCAAATAAATGAAAGTATAAGCAATAATGAAGAGATTATTGACTTTGGTGCTTATCTCAATGTTGTAAAGCGTGCTAAATGGCGAATTTTAGGGTTTTCTATAATAGTTACACTTCTTACTATTATGGTTTCACTTACCTTAGTTCCTAAGTATGTAGCCACAGCTACATTATTAATTGAAGCAGAACAGGCTAAAGCTGTTAGTTTTCAAGAAATATATGGCTTAGATTCTAATAAGAAAGAATATTACCAAACTCAGTTTGAAGTAATAAAGTCAGACAGTATAGCCCGTGAAGTTATAACTAAGCTGGATTTAAAAAGCCATAGCGACTTTATTGGAAAACCTTCAGCTATTGGGGAGTTCAAATCTTTTGTTAAAAAATCTTTGCCTTTTTTAAATAAAAAAGATACTACAGTATATTCTCCGCAAGAACAGGCTGAACGTAAAATGATTGGCTTATTGGCCGCATTTAGATCTCGTCTAACAGTATCACCAATCTCTAAAACTCAGTTAGTAAGAGTAAGTTTTGAGTCGAGTGACCCAAAATTAGCTGCGCTTGTAGCTAATACTGTTGGTGAAGTTTATATCGAAAGCCAAATACGTGCCAAAATGGGTATTACTCAACAAGCATCAAGTTGGTTAAACACACGTCTAGCGCAATTACGCATTCAGTTAGATAACTCAGAAGAGCGTTTGCAAGCTTATCGAGAGAAACAAAAATTAGTTGATATTGAAGGTATAGCAGGACTTGCCACACAAGAGCTTGAGCAGATTTCTCAGCAGTTAATTGTTGCGCGTAAAGAAAAAAACAACCTTGAAAGTATCAACAGGGTAATTAGCGAATATGGTAATAACAACCTGGATCTGTTAGGCAGTATGCCGGAAATAACATCACACCAAGTTATCCAAAATGTTAAAAGAGAAGTGGTCATAGTTGAGCGTAAGCTAAGTGAGCTAGGTGAGGTGTATGGCCTTAAACACCCTCGCATTATTTCTGCGAAAGCAGAACTTGCAACCGTTCAAAGTAATTTGAATAAACAGATAAAAGGGCTTGTAACAGGTATTGAAAAAGAGTTAAACCGAATTGCGCGCACTGTGAGTGCTCTCGAGGGGGATTTAGCTAAAATACGTGCTGAATATCAAGATATTACTCGTAAAGAGACTCAATATAATCAATTGAAGCGTGAAGTAGAGACCAATCGAAATATATTTAATACGTTTTTATCACGTTCAAAAGAAACTGAAGTTACTAGTGATTTTAGCTCTGCAACTGCGCGCTTTACAGACCGTGCATATACGCCTAGAGACCCATCAAAACCAAATAAAAAGCTCATTGTTGCACTTGCCTTTTTTGCAAGCCTAGGCTTTGCACTAGTTATGAGTATTATATTTGATGCGCTTAATGACACTGTTAAAACTAAAAATGATGTTGAAAACAAGTTAGCTCAGCGTATGTTAGGGTTATTACCGCACGTACCGATGCCTAAAAAGAGTGTATTTCCGATACATGCGTACCTTGAGGATAATTATAGGCGTTTTGCAGAATCGGTACGTACGTTTAGAACTAGTTTGTTATTAACTCAGTTAGAGCGGGATCATAAAGTAATTGCAGTTACTTCTAGCTCATCGGGGGAGGGAAAAACGACCACTTCAGCTAATTTAGCGATGTCGCTTGCACAAATGGGTAAAGTATTATTAATTGATGCTGACCTACGCAAGCCAAGTATTGCTAAACGCTTTGATATTCCGGTATTTCACCCAGGGTTAAGCAATTTAATAGTGGGTACTGAACAGTTAACTGAATGTGTACATGTTGATGTAGAATCGGGCGTAGTTATTATGCCAAGTGGCCAAATTCCTAGTAACCCGTTAGAACTTTTATCTAACGCACGCTTTAGTGAAGTAATAAAGAGACTTAGAGCTGAATACGACTATATAATCATTGATACACCACCAACACAAGCCGTGAGTGATGCATTAGTTATAGCGCAAAGTACAGACTCAGTAATTTATGTTGTTAAAGCGGATATTACGCGTATAAAACCTATTAAAGCGGGTATTGAGCGTTTATTTGAAGCTAAAGCGCATGTTGCAGGTATTGTGCTTAACCAAGTAGATATGGGTAAAAGTAAAGACGAACACAGCCATGGCTATTACGACTATTACGACTATTCACAAAAGCCTGAGCAGCCAAATGCATAGTAAAATGGTAAAGCAGTGATTGATATTCATTCTCATATTTTGCCAGGAATTGATGATGGTGCTAAAGATTTAATGGAATCTTTAGCACTATTAACTATTGCACAAAATGATGGTATTACCCATATGGTTGCCACGCCTCATATACATATTGGGAGATTTAATAACTCGGTCTCGCAATTGTATAGCGAGCTTGCTAATTTGAAAGCACAGGCATTAGTAAATAATATTAATATTAAGCTAGCTGTAGCCGCTGAAGTTAGGCTTGATGTAGAGCTAATGAGTTTGGTGCTTGGTAATAAACTCCCGTTTATTGGTACGCTTAATTCAGTAAATTATTTACTATTGGAGCTACCACACTCTCATGTACCGCAAGGTTACGATAAGTTTATAAATTGGCTAGCCAAACAAAATATAAAAGTGATTATTCCTCATCCTGAGCGTAATCGTGATATTCAAGTAAATCCTTTTTATATTAATCGTTTAAAGCAATTAGGGTGTGAGTTTCAGTTAACAGCGTCAAGCATTGAAGGTGCATGGGGCGAAACTGCAAAAAATATTAGTATAGATATGCTAAAAAACGGTTTAGTAACCTATGTTGCATCTGATGCTCATTCAGTTAAGCGCAGGCCGCCTATTTTGAGTAAATCTAAGCAAATAGTTAGTGAGCTAATTGGTCAAAATGATGCACATGATTTATTTTTTACTAACCCAATGCGTTTAACTGAGTCGTTGTTTAATGAGTAATTTAAATACAAACCGCCTCACACAAATTGCAATACTTGCAGTTGCTACATTAGTTATAGGTTATCAGAGTTTACAAAGTATGCGTGCAAATACATGGTATTTTAATGCAGTCAATATTTTAAAGCAGCCTGTAAGCACAATTACTCCTGAAGAGCTAGAGCTTGCAGATAAGGCAATTACATATGCAACAAGCCAAGACCCTTTACAGCCTCATTACTGGCAGTTAAGTGCTTATATAAAAATGCTCAATCTAGCTGTAACTAGCGAGCAAAATAAGAGTAAGCTTTTGGTTTACCAACAAGCGGAAAAAGATTTATTAAAGTCATTAGAGTTAAGGCAAACATGGTCAGAAACTTGGATTGCACTAGCGCAAGTAGTTAGTTATCAAGAGGGGCCTACAGAACGAGTATATGAGTATATTCAGCAGGCTAAGAAATTTGGGCCGTACAAGTTTGATGTGCAGCTTGGTATTATTCAAATAGCGTTAATGAACTGGCAGCAACTTTCCCCAAAATATAGAGCATTGTATGTTGCCGAGCTTAACTCTGCAGTTAATTATGGTAATGAATTTTATGAAATTTTTATGTTCGCAGAGAAAATTAATCGTTTATCTACAATATGTTTATCGCTACAATTCGGTTCTCGTTTTGAAGTGGTTAGAAGTAGTTACATTTTTAAAGATTACTGCGGCTAAAATGTATACCCCCTCTCAGAACCGAGTACAAAGCCAATGCGGACTGATTCCTTTTTTGATTCTTTATCGATTTATAACAAGTTTGATTTAGCTTTCTCAATGCTACACCTAACGCTAGCACCTTTATTTTCCCAGCGATTAGAAGTCGATTTTTTTATGCTTTAACATCTGGGCTATGTTTACCAGCACTAATTGTTGGTAAAAATATATTGGATCGAATTCTGGATGGAGCAAATATACTCAGTGTTTTTCTCCCTTAAAAGGACCTGATTTATCTAGCTTAGATATTAGGCCTCATTTGCTTCAGCTTGCTTAGCTATTGATAAGTTTTTAGCTGAAAATAAATAGAGTAACTTTTGGGCATTACCTTCTTAATAAAAAATATTAATATACATTCGGCTTGTGTACTCTCTAAGGTATTACTAAACTCAATGAAGACACTTATCAACATGTCTACTACTTAGCTGTCTCTAGCTAACTAAGCAATCTATTTTCAATCTGACTAAGCATATAGAGGAGTTTCTAATGAAAGTCCAATCAAGCGCTATATTAATTAAACTTTTTACTATTTCTTTTTTTATATTTTTATTGTCTATAAGTAAAGGTTATTCCAAAAGTTTTCAAGATGAATCAAAACACCAATTAGGTGATAGACTTTTATCTACTTTTTTACTTGCGAATGAGGCGCACTCACACGCACTCACAGATGCCATAGCTTCATTGTCAAAAAGTGATGACATTATTTATTTGAATGATATGCAAATAAAAACAACTATTGAGCTGTACAAAAATGGATTTCTCGAAGCTATTTCTGATAGTAAATATAAGCGTTTATTATCTTTAGAGGAGCGAAGTCCTTCAAAGAGGATAGAAATATTACAAACTTTATTTATTCTATTTCCTAGTAGTACTCAAGCCATAATTTCCTACCTAATTAAAAATAACCTTTATGATAAAGAAACTCTGTTTTCAATTTTTTTTAAGAGTAAACCTGATCTTTCAGTTGCTTCAGAAAACACAACTGAACCTGACATTATGCGAATTGGATGGGGAGGGGGAGGTGCCTTCAGTAGTATTGTTGAGTATAAAAACGAGGTTTATGCATCTTCTGATGTTACAGGAGTATGGAAGTACTATGGAGATAGCTGGCAGCCGTTTGTAAAAGGACTTACAAACTATAATATTACTGGTCTTTTAGTTCACAACGACACTTTGCTAGCTGTAACAAAAAAACAGGTTCTTGAACTCATAAATGATGTTATGTGGTCACCTGTAGGTTTAAAGTTAAATACCTACCGAAGTACTACTCTTCAGTTATTTTCAACATCGCAAGCAGGTACTACTTGTTTTGCGGCATTAGAGGCTCAATTAGGGTGTATAGATATTTCTGGTGATGTTACAAAAAAGCCACTTTCAATTGATAAATTAAAAGGGGTTTATTTTGATGAGAGTCCAGATTATATATATGGTTATAATGGCACTAATTTGTACCGAATAAATCTTCTTGATGGTAGCCACAGACTTGAACACACCTTTAAAGAGAATATCCTACGCATTGCGCGAATAAGTGGTAATGCAAACGCTTTTGTTTTCACAACTAAAGGAGTTTACGACCTCAATTCTCACGTACCTATAAACGCAGATCTAGCTAATAAAAATATAGTAAATGTTTTTATTGATAACAGATTGGATAATAAGAATTTTATAGCTTTAGGGAGTACTTGGAATGTAAGCCTGTATGAGTTAATTGTAGAACCTTTTGGGTTGTCATTAGGTTCGAAGGTGTCTGTAAACTATGATACATCACTGCCTTATAGGAAGTGGCGTAAATCTATAACTAAACCAATTGGAATGCCGAGTGCGGTTAAGGGTAGCATATGGTTTAGTGATTACTGGGGTATATATCAACATGATAGAAAATCGGGTAATTTCTATGAGAAGTCTTATAACGCAAGTAACTTTGTAGGCACTGATATTCATATTGATAATGAAAAGCTATATATTGCTAGTATGGATAATGGCTTGGTATCAATGGAACTGAATCAACCAAACCAATTTATAAATATTTTCCCTAGAACTTCTGGAGACTGGTTATTAGCTGGACACTCATGGTCAGTGAAAACTAACGATGAGGCTGTTTTCGCTACCTTATCTCCTTGGAATTTGCCCCAAGACTATTTGATAACTGCAGATAAAAATAACAATTTTATTAATGTGCAAAGAATAGACAGTTCTCAAAGTAGAAATGATAGTGGCTCTTTTTGGGGGCAAAGTTATTCAAGGAAAATTTCAATATCAGAAAATATCTATGTATACAAGGATGGGGACAATGGTGGTTTGTATAAGTTATCACCGTCGCTTGATGAGAATATTGAACAAAGCACCAGTGAAAAAGTATTTTCGACTAATCATAATAGAGTTTATCGTTCCCTTATAAAAACCGATGACTTTATAGTGACATATCATATCGATGATGAGGAAATGTTGTACTTTCATGATGTTGATAATGGAAGCTTAATTAAAACGGTAAAAGCTCCAAGTGGCTTTTGGGCTTTCAATCTTGAGTATATTGATGGATCTCTATACCTTTTAGGTTCACTTGAGAAGGCTGTAATTTACAAGTTTAACGAACGTGATAGTACTTTTACTGAAATAGTTAACGAACCTTCATCCTCTGCTTTTTTGAGTATGAAACAAGCCCCTGACCATTCGCTCACTATTGCGGGTGCAGTAAGCTGGGGGGGAGAGTCTAATGGTAGAGTGCTATTAAATACTTCACAAAACAATGGCTGGGTAGATATGACGTGTTTAATGGCGAACGAAAGTGGTGTTGTAGATATTGTCTATACTGACGATAGTCGGTTTGTATATCTTCTTCAACAGGTCGGTTCTATAATCAGGATCAAAACCTCTATTTTGAAATATTACCAAGGCTGTTAAGTTTAGCTAGATAAATACTCGCATTTTAATTAGTCCTACAACTTAGTTGCTCTCTCAACTGCACGAAATAAGGCTTCAGTAAATATAGTTTGTGGTGGGCAATATAATTAGCGATGGATTTATGTGGAACCTAGTATAGTTTCCAGCTCATAAGGTGTCAGCATAACACTATAGCTCTGAGTTAATATTAGGGCATATTAATAGCTGTAAAAAGAAAATACTTTTCAATTAGAATAAGCCATTTTAAATATGCCTAAAATAGTAGCTTGGTGTTCTTAACTGGTGAAATGCATTATTAAAATACAAATGCAAAAAGGCTTATTGATTTTTAACTACTTCTAATAGTGTAGTGTTTTTTACTTTTTTGGTAAGCAAACACTCTATTAATCAAAAAAGCCCAGAGCTATTTTTGCTCTGGGCTATAAATTGACTCTAAATTGAGCCTAGCGTTAGCTAAAACACTTTCTTGGTTCATTAGGGAGAAGAAGAAAGTACTTTAAAGTGTAGTAAAACTACTAAATAAAGCATAACTAATTTTGCCCCTTGGTTACATTTGATAACAAAGGATTAGATTAATTATGTGTAATTTGTACTTTAGTTTAACCCCAGCTTATTAACTGCGTATTTTGCACTAGATCTCGTGGTAGTGAATTTTTAATCTTATTTTTTTGCCATTTCCCCAGCCCAATAGGGCAACCACACAGTGTTAATACCACTTCACCAATTGTTTGAGTTACTTCAGTTAATCGTATATCTTTACCTTGAAAATAATCATTTGCTTGCTCGTTATTTAATGCGTAAATATTAGTTTTACACTCATTGCCAAATACGGTTGCAAATTCGTGCGTTAGTCTCACGCCATTTTTATGAATAATGCCAATTTGAATACCTAAACGTGCGTACTTAATTTTATTTTGCACGGCTTCAAACCCCTCAGGAAATAACCACAGTTCTTTGTCACGCTGCATTAGGCTGCCAGGCAGGTTAGTTAACCCATAATGCTTTTTAAGCGATTGCATAAACGCGGCACATTGTTTTTTATCAAACTCGTTAAAAGGAAATGCGCCTTTTTTAATTGTTTGATTTGGATTATTGCAGCTTGCGTGCTTTTTAAATTTAGCAATAAAAAAGCCTTCGCTGTCGAATGTTTGCGGCCATACGTGTAAATAGCCTTCAGCGGTAGTGGCTTTACTTGCACCTTCAAATAGATCACTTAGTGACTCAGGCGCTATATAGTCGCCAAATTCACTGAGTAAATAATCGCACACTTGCTGGTTTTCGAGCGGGGTAAGTGTACAAGTTGAGTAGACTAAGGTGCCACCTGGCTTTAATGCGTAAAATGCACTTTTAATTAAGTCTTTTTGTACTTGGGCTATTTGTATGTTTGATTCTATTGACCAATTTTTAAGTGCGTCGGCATCTTTACGTACTGTGCCTTCGCCAGAGCAGGGCGCGTCTAGCAATATACTGTCAAAGCATTCAAACATGTAGTTGCCAAATATAACGCCATCAAAGTGTGAAAGCGCACAGTTACCAACCCCCATACGTTTGAGTGTTGCGCTAAGTACTTTTAGGCGCGATGACGAAAGCTCGTTTGCAACAAGCACACCTTGGTTATCCATAAGCGCAGCTAGTTGTGATGTTTTAGAACCTGGCGCAGATGCCATATCAAGTACGGTGTTATTTTGAGAGTCTGCGAGTTCAATGCTTTGTTTTAATGCGATAGGGGGTAGCATTGAACTTGCCTCTTGCACGTACATAGCACCGCTTAGGTGTAAGTCGGTATTACCAAGGGCTAGGTTTTGCTCTTCATCGCTTGGGCGTTCTAACCAAAAGCCTTCACTGCACCAAGGGATTGGGGTTAACAGCCAATTTTTTTCAGTGGCACGTTTTACAAATTCTTCAATGCTAATTTTTAATGTATTAACGCGGATAGATTTTCTGAGGGGCCTGCGACACGCATTTAAAAAGTCATCTAAGTTTAGATGCGCTGGTAAATAGGTTTTTACGTCGTCAATAAAGTGCTCAGGAATAAAAGTGTTGGCGTTCACGCGTTAGCTCATACTATAAAAATAAAGCGCGATAATAGCACTTATGCGAGGTGTTTTCAGCGCTAAAAAGCGTAACATCTGATTTATTACGCTGTCGACACTTTACTGTTTTAGTCCATTGTAAAACCATTTTTATGCGACTTTAGGTTAATAGTGTCGACAATAGATGTGTTTTTTAGCCATTTTGATAGGTTTAAGGGTTGACATGATTTTTTAATAAGCCCATAGTAACCACATTAATTGTCGACAATCTAAAAAATAACTTATGACACACACATTTTTAAACGAAGCGCCTATAACTACCGCATCAGATCAAGTATTTGTAGATATGCGCCGTGAGATTGTTGAAGGCAGCATAGTTCAAGGCAGTAAAATATCAGAGCCTGAGCTTGCCAAACGTTATGGTGTAAGCCGTGCAACGCTTAGAGAGGCGTTAAATCGCCTAGAAAGTTGCTACCTTGTTGAGCGTAAAGCTAACGTAGGTTGCCGAGTAGTTGCCCTTACCGCTGAACGCTTGATTGAAGTTTACCAAGTTCGTAGTTCGCTTGAAGGCTTGGCATGTAGGCTTGCTGCCGACAATATGGAACCCGAGGAAGTAAAAGGCTTAAAGCAATTACTTAATCAGCACCTACAAACACAACGTGTTAAAGAGGGCGAATCTTATTATCAAGAAGCCGGCGATTTAGATTTTCATTACCGTATTATTCAAGGCAGTAAAAACGCGCATTTAATTCATTTACTGTGTAATGAGCTCTATCAACTAATACGCATGTACCGTGTACAAATGGGCATGGTGGGGCCGCGTGTATCAAAAGCGTTTGATGAGCATTTAGCGATTATTAACGCCATTGAAAACCACGACGGCGAACTGGCTGAAATGCTTATGAAGCGCCACATAAGCGCATCGCAAGCAAATATTCAAACCAAATTTGATTTATTAGCTAAGCAGAAAGCATAAGCTGTTAAAAGTTAAAAGTTAAAAGTTAAAAGTTAAAAGTTAAAAGTTAAAAGTTAAAAGTTAAAAGTTAGCAAAAGCAGTCAAACAGTCATAATTACAGATTAAAACTATAAGTTACTCCACGTAGCAACCGTTCAAAGTGAGGAGAAAGTAATGTCAGCAGGATTAAAATTTAAACACGCTATTGCCAATAACCGCCCGTTACAAGTAGTAGGTACTATTAACGCCTACACAGCGATGATGGCTGAAAAAATGGGTCACCAAGCTATTTACCTCTCAGGTGCCGGTGTTGCAAACGCCTCGTTTGGTATGCCTGACTTAGGTATGACGAGCCTTGATAACGTGCTTGAAGATATTCGCCGTATTACAGGTGCTAGCGATTTACCACTACTTGTTGATGCCGATACCGGTTGGGGTGGGGCGTTTAACATTGCACGCACAGTAAAAGAAATGACTAAAGCCGGTGCGGCGGGTTTTCATATAGAAGACCAAGTAGCGCAAAAGCGCTGTGGTCATCGCCCTAATAAAGAAATTGTAAGCCAAGGTGAAATGGTTGACCGCATTAAAGCGGCGGTTGATGCAAAAACCGATAGCGATTTTTATATTATGGCGCGTACCGATGCATTTCAAAAAGAAGGTTTAAACGCCGCGATAGACCGTGCAGCTGCCTGTGTTGAAGCCGGTGCTGACGCTATTTTTGCAGAAGCCGTGCACGACCTTGCTGATTACCAAGCATTTGCAAAAGCGATTAACGTTCCAATTTTGGCAAACATTACTGAGTTTGGCCAAACACCTATTTACACAAAAGAGCAGTTAAGCGATGTAGGCGTTGAAATGGTGCTTTACCCACTAAGTGCATTTAGAGCCATGAATAAAGCAGCACTAAACGTGTATTCAGCAATTTTAAATGAAGGTTCTCAACAAAGCCAAATTGAAAATATGCAAACGCGTTCTGAGCTTTACGACTTTTTAGATTACCACACGTACGAGAACACACTCGACACCCTTTTTTCATCAAAATCTGACAAATAATAAAATCACACACAAATTTAAGATAGGAGAAGATCATGGTAGATAAAGCATTAGGCGGCGCGGGTTTACGCGGACAAGTGGCTGGTCAAACAGCATTGTGTACTGTTGGACAAAGTGGTTCTGGTTTAACGTATTGTGGTTACGATATTAGCGAACTTGCCGAAAAAGCGCAGTTTGAAGAAGTGTCTTTTTTACTTTCACGCGGTGAGTTACCAATAACTAGCGAATTGGCTGAGTATAAAGCAAAGCTAAAAAGTTTACGCGGCTTACCAGATGCGCTTAAAACTGTGCTTGAAAATATTCCTAAAGACGCGCATCCAATGGATGTAATGCGCACAGGTTGCTCAATGTTGGGTAACCTTGAAATGGAAAATGATTTTAACCAAGCTAATGATGCAATCGACCGTATGATTGCTGTGTTCCCAAGTATTATTTGTTACTGGTACCGCTTTACACACGATGGCGTACGCATTGAAACACAAACAGATGACGACTCTGTTGGCGCACATTTTTTAACGCTGTTACACGACAAAGCACCTAGCGAGTTATTTGCACAAGTGATGAACGTATCACTAATTTTATACGCAGAGCACGAGTTTAATGCTTCTACATTTGCGGGTCGTGTGTGTGCATCAACGCTTTCTGATATTCATTCTTGTGTAACAGGTGCGATTGGCACGCTGCGTGGTCCATTACATGGTGGTGCTAACGAAGCGGCAATGGATATGATTCAAGGCTTTACAAGTGCTGAACATGCTGAGCAAGAAGTAATGGGCATGCTTGAACGTAAAGATAAAATTATGGGCTTTGGTCATGCTATTTATCGCGAATCTGATCCACGCAATGTAATTATTAAAAAATGGTCTGAAAAACTAGCGGCAGAGGTAGGCGATACCGTGCTTTACCCAGTGTCTGTTCGTTGTGAGGAGATTATGTGGCGCGAGAAAAAACTGTTTTGTAATGCCGATTTTTTCCATGCATCTGCTTATCACTTTATGGATATTCCGACTAAATTATTTACGCCAATATTTGTAATGAGCCGCGTTACTGGTTGGACTGCACATGTAAAAGAGCAACGCGCTAACAACCGTATTATCCGCCCAAGTGCCGATTACACAGGGCCAGATGCACGTAGTTACACACCAATCGAATCAAGAAGTTAATTATTTTTAACTAAGGTGAGCCAATGGCTCACCTTTTACGGCTTTAATGCTTTATATAATAAAAACAACTACAAACCTAAAGCCTTTCTTGAAAAATACCAATTGCACTCTCCATAAAATTGGTACTACATCCGTCACCAAATTAGCGAACCCTTACCATGACCATAATTAATAATACCCAATACCGTAAACCCTTACCGGGCTCAAATGTCGACTACTACGATACCCAAGAAGCCGTAGATGCAATTAAGCCAGGTGCATACGCCACGCTACCTTATTCATCACGTGTATTTGCCGAAAACCTAGTACGCCGATGCGACCCTGCTATGTTAACCGATGCACTTAACCAGCTAATTGAGCGCAAACAAGATTTAGATTTTCCGTGGTATCCGGCGCGTGTGGTCTGCCATGATATTTTAGGCCAAACAGCGCTTGTTGATTTAGCTGGGCTTCGTGATGCAATTGCAGCCAAAGGCGGCGACCCCGCAAAAGTGAATCCGGTAGTACCTACGCAGCTAATTGTTGATCATTCACTAGCGGTAGAGCATGCCGGTTTTGATCCTGATGCGTTTGAAAAAAACCGCGCCATCGAAGACAGACGAAATGATGACCGTTTTCATTTTATAAACTGGACAAAAACTGCGTTTAAAAATATTGACGTAATTCCACCGGGTAACGGCATTATGCATCAAATTAACCTTGAAAAAATGTCGCCGGTTATTCAAAACCGAGATGGCATTGCATTCCCAGATACACTAGTTGGCACCGACAGCCACACGCCACATGTTGATGCGCTAGGTGTTATTGCTGTGGGTGTAGGTGGGCTTGAAGCTGAAAGCGTAATGCTGGGCCGTGCTTCTTATATTCGCTTGCCCGATATTGTCGGTGTTGAGCTAACAGGCAAGCGCCAACCCGGTATTACCGCAACCGATATTGTGTTGGCTATTACTGAATTTTTACGTGAGCAACGTGTTGTATCTACTTATTTAGAGTTTTACGGTGAAGGTGCCGATGCGCTTACACTTGGCGACAGAGCAACCATTTCAAACATGACACCTGAATTTGGCGCAACTGCAGCCATGTTTTATATCGATGATAAAACAATAGATTACTTGCGTTTAACAGGTCGCGAAGAAGAACAAATTGCCCTTGTAGAAAACTACGCAAAAACAGCAGGCCTTTGGAGCGATAGCTTAAAAACCGCAAAATATGAGCGTGTGCTTAAGTTTGATTTATCAAGCGTGGGGCGCAATATTGCGGGTCCATCTAATCCACACCGCCGTGTATCGACAAGCGATTTAGCTAAAGAAGGTATTTCGGGTGTCGTTGAAAATGAAGAAGGCTTAATGCCAGACGGCGCATGTATTATTGCCGCTATTACTAGCTGTACTAAT
This sequence comes from Pseudoalteromonas sp. GutCa3, assembly GCF_002836155.1. Classification (NCBI taxonomy): domain Bacteria; kingdom Pseudomonadati; phylum Pseudomonadota; class Gammaproteobacteria; order Alteromonadales; family Pseudoalteromonadaceae; genus Pseudoalteromonas; species Pseudoalteromonas sp. GutCa3. The sequence goes on from NZ_PJBK01000035.1 coordinate 16,447, forward strand.
ACGAGTAATCCACGCAATGTAATTGCCGCTGCACTCCTTGCCCGTAACGCAAATGCTAAGGGTTTAATGCGCAAACCTTGGGTTAAAACCTCATTAGCACCAGGCTCAAAAGCAGTGCAATCATACCTTGAAGATGCAAACCTACTAACAGAGCTTGAGCAACTTGGCTTTGGCATTGTTGGTTTTGCGTGTACTACCTGTAATGGTATGAGCGGTGCGCTTGACCCTGTTATTCAAAAAGAAGTAATTGATCGCGATTTATACACTACAGCGGTGCTTTCGGGCAATCGTAACTTTGATGGGCGCATTCATCCTTATGCTAAGCAAGCATTTTTAGCGTCACCTCCTTTAGTTGTTGCGTACGCCATTGCAGGTACTATTCGCTTTGATATTGAAAAAGGGGTACTAGGGCAAGATCAACAAGGCAACGATATTACGCTTAAAGATTTATGGCCGTCTGACGAAGAGATTGATGCAGTAATTAAGCAAAGCGTTAAGCCAGAGCAATTTAGAAAAGTATACGAGCCGATGTTTAATTTAACCGTAGATTACGGTGAAGATAACGACCCACTTTACGACTGGCGCCCAGAAAGCACCTACATTCGTCGCCCTCCTTATTGGGAAGGTGCACTTGCGGGTGAGCGCACAATGACCGGTATGCGTGCGCTTGCAGTTCTTGGCGATAACATTACAACGGATCATTTATCGCCATCAAACGCAATTATGGCAAGCAGCGCTGCTGGCGAATACCTGACCAAAATGAACGTCCCAGAGGAAGACTACAACTCGTACGCAACGCACCGGGGCGATCATTTAACAGCGCAGCGCGCAACCTTTGCAAATCCAAAGCTGCTAAATGAAATGGTACTTGACGAAAACGGCGCAGTTAAACAAGGTTCTTACGCACGGTTAGAGCCACAAGGTACTAATACCCGTATGTGGGAAGCAATCGAAGCCTACATGGAGCGTAAGCAACCGCTTATTATTGTAGCCGGTGCCGATTACGGGCAAGGTTCGTCGCGCGATTGGGCTGCAAAAGGCGTAAGACTTGCAGGCGTTGAAGTAATAGCAGCTGAAGGTTTTGAGCGTATTCACCGTACTAACCTAATTGGTATGGGTGTTTTACCGCTTGAGTTTAAAGCAGGCACAACGCGTAAAACTCTAAAGCTGGATGGCAGTGAAACGTACGATGTAGCGGGCGATTTAAAACCAGGTGCCACCGTTAATTTAAGTATTACTCGTAAAGACGGTGAAGTACTCACTGTGCCTATGAAGTGCCGTATCGATACCCAAGAAGAGCTTTCTATTTACGCGGCTGGTGGTGTGTTACAACGCTTTGCTCAAGACTTTTTAGAAGCAACGCAATCTGCATAAGGGCAAATATTATGTTTAAACCGCAAATTAAAGTGCCTGCAACCTATATGCGTGGCGGCACCAGTAAAGGTGTTTTTTTTAATTTAACTGATTTGCCAAAGCCTGCTCAAGTAGAAGGCGAGGCGCGCGATAATTTACTACTACGCGTTATTGGCAGCCCCGATCCGTATGCTAAGCAAACGGATGGAATGGGCGGCGCTACATCAAGTACTAGTAAAACCGTAATCCTAAGTAAAAGTAAGCAAGCCGATCACGATGTTGATTACTTGTTTGGTCAAGTGGCGATAGATAAACCTTTTGTAGATTGGAGCGGAAACTGCGGCAATTTAACGTCAGCAGTCGGTGCTTTTGCCATTAGTAATGGTTTGGTCGATAAAAACCTAGTGCCCGATAACGGTGTTGCTATTGTGCGTGTGTGGCAGGCTAATATTAAAAAAAGCATATTAGTGCATGTCCCTATGACAAATGGCGAAGTACAAGAAACCGGCGACTTTGAGCTCGATGGTGTTACATTTGCAGCAGCTGAAGTAAAACTTGAATTTATGGACCCCGCTGATGGCGATGGCGCGTTATTTCCAACAGGTAACGTAGTTGATGACTTAGAAGTACCAGGTGTTGGTACTCTAAAAGCCACGATGATAAATGCAGGTATTCCTACCATATTTATTAACGCCGCTGATATTAATTATACCGGCACAGAGCTGCAAGACGATATAAATAACGATGTTGCAGCGCTTAAAAAGCTTGAAACCATTCGTGCTTACGGCGCTGTTAAAATGGGCTTAATCACTAACATTAGTGAAGCGCAAGCTCGGCAACATACGCCTAAAGTTGCGTTTGTTGCATCACCTTTAGATTACAAAGCATCTAGCGGTAAAATTATTGAAGCTGCAAATATCAACTTGTTAGTACGCGCTATGTCGATGGGTAAACTGCACCATGCCATGATGGGTACAGCTGCGGTTGCTATTGGCACGGCCGCAGCAATTGAAGGCACACTCGTAAATATAGCCGCTGGTGGCGGCGAATTAAGTGAAGTTAACTTTGGTCATCCGTCGGGCACGCTAAAAGTAGGTGCTGAGGCTAAAAATAATGCTGGCAACTGGCTAGTTACCAAAGCAAGTATGAGCCGAAGTGCACGCGTATTAATGGAAGGGGTTGTAAGAGTCCCTCAGTAATTACTAAACATTTACTTTAGGTAAGTAAACAAGTTTTATAAACGTTTGCTTACCTAAAGTAAAACCTACTAACATTAATTATAAACAATCCTTTTTCATTAATTTTTCGAATTATCCTCTTTTTTAGCTCTCATCCATCGCATTTACTTGAAGAATATAATTAACAAACTAGATTGTATGTAATATTCATTTAATAAAGTGAATATATTGTATCAATATGTGCTGGTTCTTTATGAGTGTCTATAGGTTATTGAATAATAGAGATGCTGATAAAGAAGTAGCTCATAGAATAAAGATAAATACTTCTATAAAACGTATAAATATGTAGCATAACTATATAGCTTAATGGTATTTTTAATGTTCTGGTAACAAAGGTTATGATTGTGTACTTTTTTAATGCTTTTTAAACATAAAAGCTTACACAAGCCACTATCAACTAAACTAATTTCTGATACTCATTCCAGGCTATCAAGGAGAAATAAATGGTAAAGCGTACGATCAAATTTACACCTATTGCAGCTTCAGTTGCACTTACATTAGGCTTAACAGCATGTGGTTCGGACAATGACAGAAACATTCCTGTTACACCTGTAGAATCTTTTACTGCAACAGGTGATGCACAGTTCAACATTGAAGTAACCGGTAAAGCAGTTAAAGGTTCAATGAAAAGTGCAGTAGTAACTGTAATGACTTTAGATGCATCTGGTCAAAGCGTTCCTGTTGCGTTTCGCTCAGCTGCTTCAGCAGAAGCAGAGTCTTTTTCTGAAGAAGCACTATCACAAAGTGCTGCTGATGCTGCAGTAGAAGCAAGTAAAATTGCTGCTAACCCTGAAGTATTAACTGATGAAAGCGGCCGTTACAGCATCTACTTAGATGATGACTTTACTGGACCAGTTTACATTACTGTTAAAACGTCTGCAGAAGGTGATGATAGCTTTTTACGTTGTGATGCTTACGTAGGTTGTGGCGATTACGATGTAGCGCCAGAAGAAGATGACGTAAATGATGGCGATACTGCGATTGAGTTTGGCGAATGGTACAAAACTGACCTAGAGCTTTCAGTTGTTAAATTTGTTCCAGCTGTTGAAGCTGATACATCTGGAGTAAGTGGTTCTGCAGGCGATGCTAATGTAGAAGCTTCTTATAAAGCTAATGTTACTTTCTTAACATCGTTAGTGGCGGCTCTTCTTCTTGACTCAGGTTCAAGTGTAGATGAAGACGCAATTGCTAAAGCAAGCTTAGATACTGTTGTACAAGTAATGGGTCAAGACGCTGCACTTTTACTTTCAGCTATTATTGGTGATTTATCTAACGGCGGCGCTGTAGATTTAAGTGATGTTGATGGCGAAGAAGAACTTACTGACGGTATTTTAGCAATTGCACAGCTTTCATCTTCAATTCAAGGTTTACCTTCAATTGGTGATGTAATGAGCAGCATTAAAGCTGGTATTAAATCAGGCCAGTTTAAAGGTAATGCTGATGCTAGCATTGCAGCAATAGCGACAATGTTACAAACAGCTATTACAAATACTGCAAATGTTTTTGTTGCCATTGCTACTGGTACTGAAGATGACATTAAAACTGCATTAGAAGCCGCTTTCGCAGCAAAAATTCCAGCTCCTACTGCTGGTGAGATAGTTGCATTTGCTGCTAACTCAGCTGATGTTGCTAAAAAAGCAAAAGCTGCTAAAGATAAAGCTGTTAAAAATGGTGCAGCAACTGATGCGAGCCTTGCAGCCGCTGCAGTGAAAATTAAAAAAGCACTAGAAGTAATTGGTTGTACTGGCGCAGAATGTACAGTTGGAGATGACTTTTATACAGCTCTAGCAGCTGCTTTAACATTAGAAGTTACTGCTTCTCAAACTGCACTTACTGCATTAGAAATGAACATTGAAACAGCTCAAAGCTCACTTGTAGATGTTCAAGCAATGGGTGGCGATGCTCTTACCGCTGATAACGCAGCTGCATTTGTAAGCGCTGTTACATTACTGAAAAATGAAGCTGCTACAGCTGGTTTAACAGCTAAAGCGGGTTCTATTTTTGTTAAATCACAAGGCTATGTAACTGCAGCAAAAGCGTTAGTTACTCAAAGCTCTGATTACCAACAAGTTCTTGATTCTGCAACGTCGTTGCAAACAGACGCATCTGTTGCTGTAACTGACACCGCTACATACGACGCGGCACTAGCTGCACTAGTAGCTGAAGCTGAAGCAGCGATTACAGAGTTTGATGTGGCTCTTGCTGCTGCAAAACTAGTTGCTGAAGACACTGCAGACGTTGCTGATGAGAAAAAATCAGTAGCAGACACAGCTGAAGCGGCTTCTACTAGCGCACTTGCTAACGCAGAAAATGCAATGGTAGATACTGCTGCAAACGCTGCTGAAGCAAAAGAGCTTGCAATGACTGCCGTTACTGCTGCGTCTGATTTTGCTGCTGCTGTTGATGCACTTGAAATTGCTATTGAGCAAGCACTTGTTGCTGCTAATGCCTACCTAGAACTTGAAGGCGAAGGCGCACAAGCAATGATTGATGCGCTTACAGCTATGCAAACAGCTGCTGTAGCTCAAGGTGAACTAGCTAGCGAGCAATTTGTAACAGCTTATAATCTACAGCTTGCTGCTGAAACTGCAGTTGCAAAACTTGAAGTACTAACTTCTGTTAAAGCTACATCAGAGTCTTTAGCGACAATGACTGTGCTTACTAACACTGGTGGTCAAGCGGTTATCGATGCAGCAGACGTTCTTGCCGACGTAATTGATGAATTAGCTGAAATGGGTAATAACTCAGGTACAGGTACTTCAACTCGTAATGCTGATTGGGATTATGCTTATAATTTAGATGATCTTACGCTAATGCTTAGCAATGCGACTACAGGTGAGATGATCAGCGCAGCTGCATCTTATCAAGACAATCAGCTTGTTGTTGCTTGGGGTGCTACGCTAGTAGGTGAAAATGACGCTTCAGTTAAGCTTGTAACTGCTGATACACAAACACAAGCACTTACAGATTGTGTTGAATTTGCCGCTGGTACAATTGATTCAACTCAAATTGATTCATGTTTAGTATTTACTTTTGATGGCGCAGTGACGGCTGACAATGTAGATGACGCTGAAATTGTAATGACTGAGATGTCGAACCATGTTGAAATTGTTGATGGCGATTCAGGCTTTGATGGCGTGTTAAGCATTACAGCTGATGATGCAACAGATTCAGGTTCTATTACATTAGAAGGTGTTTCTGGTGATGTAGACTTTAAAGTAATGGCTACATTTATTGATAGTGATATGGAAGAGACAAGTGCTCTAGATATTACTGTAAATAATGCAATGGGTTATACATTGTCTATTACTGATAATGAAAGTACAGGTTACACTGGTGACGTTATGGCTATGTACAATGAGATGATGATGTCTTTTGGTACTGCAACTAAAACAACAAACGGTCTTTCAATTACTTACATTGATGGTGACGTAGTTGATTACACTGATGTTGATTTAATTGATTCATCTAAGTAATATTTAAACTATAAAAGGGGAAAGCAGTGCTTTTCCCTTTTTTTATAGAAAGCGATTAAATTATGAAAAAAAAAATTCTCTTGTTAGGATTTTCAACAGCTTTTATTTCTCCTCTTGCTTCCGCAGATAACCAATTTCAAATTTTTACCCACTTTGACGCAGAAATTTATACTGAAGCACAACCAGTACAAGCTTTTGTAGATGATTTTGATGCTCCATTAAAATCGGGTGACAGTGCATTTACCTATAATATATTTGAAGTAGGTGTTGGCTACGGTAATTTTAAGGTAGGTTTACAAAGTCGTTACGACTATGTCCTTAACTTTGATCCTGATACAGCTAAATATACTCATACCGAAAAAAATGATCTAGAGTTTGAAGATAGATTTTATACATATTACCTTGATGCTAAACAAGCAACGTCTAACGGTGTATTTGTATCTTATGATTTTAAATTTTTAGATAAAAATGCATTAACAATAACACCTAAACTTTCTGTTTTTGCCAGCTCACACTATCAAGATGCCACTGTAAATGGTGAAATTTATAGTGATGAAGTTGAAGGCGCTGTAACTGTTGATTACAACTTTTCAAAAGATATATTATTTAAAAAGTTTTCACCTTCAGAAAAGCCTGAAGGGCTTGGCTATAGCCTAGATATTTTTGCTGATTGGCAAGTAAACGATGAGCTTCAGGTTGGCTTTAGCGTAAAAGATTTGCTTTATAAAACAGAGTATGAAGACAGTGGCTCCGTAAAAGGTCAAACTACTGAAATTCCATTTAGCGAAGATGACAACGGCGATATTATTACTCAGCCAACAGTTTCATTAAAAACATCTGCATTTGGAAATACGGTATCTCATGATTTAGAAATGGAAATGCGACTACAAGCATTTGCCGATTACAGAATAAACGACCGATTTTCGACTCAGTTAACTTTAAAACGTTACGACAAAGACACGTTCAGCCAATTAAAAGGCCGTATACACTTTTGGGATCATTGGAGAGTACAGGCAGGCTATGAGACAAAAAGTGAAGCATTTTTAGTTGGTATAGAAAACGAGTATTTTGGTCTTAATTTACAAACTGATAGCCTAGATTTAGATAAAGCCTATTATGCTAATGTGAATTGGTACGTGAACATTAAGTTTTAAGGAATGAAGATGTTAAAACAAATTATACCCTTAGGGGTAGCTATTGCATTGGTAGGTTGTGGTTCCTCATCAGACAGTGACAGTTCAGAGTCTGTTGCAGTGAGTGAGATTGCTACATCTTCTTCTGTGAGTTTTTATGTATCTAATTGGCAATCACCACAGGGCACGCTTAATGTTTTAGATAGCGACGGGGTGGTGCAAGAATCAATTGAAGTTGAAAACATCAATACTGCGAGTGTAAGTGTAACTCCACTTACTTTTAATAGTTTTGAGTTTATACCGAGTGATACTGCTCTACCTTGTCCGCGCTTTACAGGTTGTGGCAGAACAGTTCGTGGTGATGTAAATGACTTAAACGCAAACCGTTTAATAGACTACCAAGAATTGACAGCCGTTACTCTTAATTACAAAGCAAATGCATTTAGTGCACCGGGTGTAAATACGGTTTATTTATCGCCATTAAGTAAAGCAATTACAGATGAAGGCTTTAGTGCTACGCAAGCTAGTTTATCAGCCACGCCTTTTTATCATTTAACGCACAGCAATTTAAATGCAAGTGTTGAAGCAGAAATGGTTACTAATGCATTTACTTACGCAGCAATTTTAGCTGGTGTTGCTGATAGTACGTTTAGTGTTGAAAGTGCTTTTAATGCATTTACTAACTCAGAGACTGACCAACAGGCATGGGAAGATTATAGCGATTTAGCAGCGCAGTATGTTACAGATAACTTATTTAGCGACCAAGGTAATGGATTACTACCAAACGTTGCAGGTCAAGTTAAGCAAACGATCGCAAGTGTAACTACATTTATAAATTGGCAGGTTCGCTCAACAGAAGCTCAAAGCTTAGATTCTAGAGAGTTACTTGTTGATACACGAAATATTATAGGTGCTGCAAGACTTCAAGAAAAAAGCTATTCAGATGAATTAGACGTAAAATTTGCTGAGCTTGAAGATGCGTTTGATGAAGACACACAAAGAACCCTTGATGCACTTACTAATGCTTTAAACGAAGTTATTACAAATTATTCACCACTAGCTGATGGCTCTACACCATCAGGACAGTATAAACTTCGTGACTTAGATATTGATTACAGCCAATCACCTTATACTTGGGCTATAACTGGCACATATGATGAGTTACCTATAACAATTGATTTATCAATTCCAACATTTAGAGTAAGTGGTGTATTAGGTAATAAAATTGAAGGTATAATGAGCGCTACTGTTACAAATGGTGCTACGGTATTAAGTGTTGATGTAAGTGAGTTGCTAATTCAGTTTGATGGTATAGATGCTCAAAGTGAATTAAATCCAGAAGCCGACACAGGTATTACACAGGTAACTACCAATGTAATTATCAATAAAGCCGCTGGTAAACTTGAAGGCGATTTATCACTAAACTTAAATCGTTTTGTTAATTCATTAGGTGAAGAGTCTACGACGTTATCTACTTTTGATTTTAATGGTGATTACGTAAGTGACATTCAAGACACTGCATTTCATATCACTGCAGTAGAGGCTTCGCCTTTTATTGGTGAAGATAATGACGATTTAGCATTTACTTTTGAATTAGATTTTCCGTTGAGTGGTGCAAGCGATTTTAAGTTTGCTTACGTGGGCGATGTTGAAAACTTATCAGAACTTACCTCTACAGATATATTTGTTAGCATAAAAAACCGTGCGTTAGATTTACGTATTCGTGATGTTAGTGGCAACATTAATCTAATAGCGAAAGGCGAAAATGGACGTTGGTTAGATGTAAAGCAAAAGGGCCGTAATTACAGTGGCGGTTTATATTTTGGTGATACTAAACTAGCTGATGTTACTGCAGTACGTGGTATTCCTGGTGTTTTATTTCCAAATGGTGAGTTTGAATCGTTATTTTAACCATTAGTTAAGTGGTTTTAGAAATATTCAAAATCCGATATTAGTTTTCTGGTATCGGATTTTTTAATGCTTGTTATATTAGTTAAATGCGCCTGAATCAAGGTAGCTGCCGATCCCGAGTGTAAACATCCATATCCCCCATAAACTATGCTCAATAACACACACGACGGTTGAGCGGCTTTGTGCATAGGTATAGGCAAACAGTAAGCCACCTAAAAATGCTAAACCTACTGCAATCCAATTTGCATACACAATATGCGCCAACGCAAATACACTTGCACTAACTACAATACGCACTGCTTTTTTGGGCATGATGCGTTTATAACGATGAAAAAAATACGTTCTGAATATTAACTCTTGAGGAATAACCGACAGTATTGGGTAGAGCAACAACAGTAAAAGCCAATCATTAAACGAGTTGCGGGGAAGGGTAAACCAGTTGCCCTGATGAATAATCCCGTAAAACATACCCGAGAACAGCGCACCTAAAAAAAAGAAGCTAAACAAACGCTTTTTAACAGCAGAAAATTGCCCAAGGCTTGTAAGCCTAAAACGTTTAAAGTGGGGATCGCCCAGTAGCAACATACAACACACACTCATAAGTATAATAAGCGCAGGAATAAGCCAGTTAGCTAAATGCTCACGTAATCCAAAGCCCAATAAAGGCAGAAATACAAAAATGAGGGTAAATTCAAACCAGCGGTATTGATTAGCGTTCAAGATCGTCTCAACTTGCTTTTTTTAATAAGCTAACAAGCTAAGACGACACTTTTATGACGAGGGGGCTTACTTTGCTGGTTCTTCTTCACTAGGGAGGTATTTGTACAAGGCAATAATAGTGGCAAAAATACTTACAAAGGTAATACCCATTAAACCAAACACTTTAAAGTTAACCCAAAAGTCGAGCGAAAAATTATATGCAATATAAATGTTTAGTGCTGCGATGCCAGCAGTAATTACAACCCACATTAGGTTAAGCTTATTCCATAATGGTTCTGGGACAACAATGGCTTGTTTTGTATCGTTAGCGTTTTCGAGAATTGAGCTAAGCGCTTTTTTAACGAGATTTTTCTTAAGTACATAACGGCTAACAAGTAACGTTAAGCTTAAACCTGCGTATATGAGTGTTGCTTTCCATTTTATGTATTGCTCATCATGAAGTACCAGCGTTAACGTACCAAACACAGCAGCAATGCCAAAAAATATCCACTGACGAGTAGGCACAGAGCCATGTTTAAAGTAGCTATAAGCAACTTGAATGAGCGTAGTGGCCATTAATAAACCGGTAGCCCAGTAAATATCGACTAGCTTAAAAACTGCAAAAAACAGTATGAGTGGAATGTATTCAATTAATGCGTGCATATACTACCTAAATTATACAAAAAAGAGTCAAAGGCTTTTTACCACATAAAGCTTAGCAACTACAAGGTTGACTTGTTGCCCTGTAACCCTTAGCCTGCGTGGCTTTATTGCCAATTTGGTTTGGTATTTTATATATCATCATATTCCCACGCTTAACCAACACTGATTTGGCGTGTATTTAGGAGCCTAAAATGAATAAAGCAGAACTCGTTGCTGCCATTGCACACAAAAGTGAATTAACAAAAAAAGATTCTCAAGCGGCACTTTCAAGCTTGCAAAAAGTAATTACTAAATCACTTTCTGAAGGTGATCAGGTTCAAATTAATGGCTTTGGTACGTTTGCACTAAGTTATTACCCAGCGCGCACTGGGCGTAACCCGCAAACAGGCGCAGCAATTGAAATAGAAGGCGCTAATAAAGCGGTTTTTAAACCGGCTAAGGCGTTAAAAGATCTGCTTTAAATTTATTTAAGGTTTTAAACCCCGTATTGATAGATAAGTTACATGAGCTCGAAGTAAATTCGCACCTACGGGTATATGTTGTAGGTGAGGTTTTATACCTCGCGTTTGGTGGCTTTAAATTATATGAGCTGGAAATAAATTCGCACCTATGTAGATTATTCATAATCTCTAAATGATTTACATGGCATTATAAATCCCACTTACATTAAATCCTTTATTTTCAATTGCTTGTTATCGGCATGCATTATGCTGTTTAACTGTGTGTTTCGAATATATTTTTCAAGAAAAAGGAGATCTCAATGAGTACATTACAAACAAGCACACGTTTACAAGGCAAAAAAATTGCAATTTTAGCCACTGATGGGTTTGAGCAAAGTGAGCTTTTATCTCCACGCAGCGCATTACTTGATGCCGGTGCAAACATCGAAATAGTATCAATTAAAGAAGGCCAAATTACGGGCTGGGATGAAGATAAGTGGGGCGATAAAGTAACAGTAGATAAACTAGTTACAAACGCAGACCCCGCCGATTACGACGCGCTTATGCTCCCTGGTGGTTTATTTAACCCAGACAGTTTACGCCAAGATAAAGATGCTAAAGCCTTTATTGATGGCTTTTTTGGCGCAGAAAAAAACAAACCCGTTGCTGCAATTTGCCATGCTCCGTGGTTGTTAGCTGAAATTAATAAATTGCGCGACCGTACCATTACCTCTTTTCCAAGTATTAAAAGCGATTTAATTAACGCAGGTGCCAATTGGGTTGACCAAGAAGTATGTGTAGATAAAGGCCTAGTAACAAGCCGTAGCCCAGCCGATTTAGAAGCATTTAATGCTAAATTTATTGAAGAGATTTTAGAGGGTAAACACCAAGCTCACTAATTTTTTTAAAACGTTTGGATATTGCTATAGCGTTTGATTTTTAAAAAACAAAAAAGGGCATTTTAAATGCCCTTTTTTTAATGCGTATAAAACACGCCCTAGTTAGCTTATAGCGATGTAGCTGCTTTCATATCAGCTACAAATGCTTTTAGTTGCGCGGTCATTGCGTCTAAATCATTAAGGTTAGCTTCAATAATTTTAACCACAGCAGAGCCTGAAATAGCACCGGCTGCTCCTGCATTAAGAGCCGCTTTTACATCATCTGGCGTTGAAATACCAAACCCTAAAAGAGCGGGGGCTGCATGGTATTCTTTTAATTTAGTGACAATATTACCAGCAGGCATTTGTGCCTTAGTATCGGTACCGGTAACACCAGCGCGCGATAGTAAATACGTATAACCACGACCGTAAGAGGCGCACTGGCGAAGTGTGTCGTCATCCGCATTTGGTGTTGCAATAAAAATTGGGTCTACACCGTTATCCATAGCTGACTTTCTAAACATTTTAGATTCATGCAGAGGCACATCAGCCACTAAAATTGAGTCTACGCCTACCGCTTTTGCATCTTTATAAAATGCTTCTATACCGCGCTTAAACACAAGGTTTGAATACAATAATAAGCCAATTGGAATATCAGCATTATACTCACGTATTTCTTTAATAATATCAAAGCAATCTTGTGTGTTAATGTGCACATCGAGGGCGCGAATATTAGCTTTTTGAATTACTGGACCATCTGCAATTGGGTCAGAAAACGGAATACCAAGTTCAAGCGCATCTGCTCCGCCGTCAATTAGACTTTTAATAATCGCAATACTTTGCTCTTTACCTGGGTCGCCAATCGTTACAAATGGTACAAACGCACCTTGTTTTTGCTCGTTAAGCGCTGCAAACATTTTGCCGTAACGATCCGTTTTTACTTGGCTCATAGCTGACCTCTTTCAGTTAGTACATTGTGAACGTGTGCTAAATCTTTATCGCCACGACCACTCAAATTAATCACTATAACACTCTCCTCGGTTAGCTCCTCTGCGTACTTAAGCGCATAAGCTAGCGCATGGCTTGATTCAAGTGCCGGAATAATACCTTCATTTTTAGCAAGCGACTGAAACGCATCAAGCGCTTCTGTATCGGTAATACCCACGTATTGAGCGCGACCAGTTTCGTGTAAAAATGCATGCTGAGGACCAACAGCTGGGTAATCAAGACCCGCTGATACAGAGTAAGACTCTTCAATTTGGCCATCATCATTTTGCATAATGTACGTATAAGTACCGTGTAATATGCCTTTTGTACCTTTACAAATTGTTGCACCGTGCTCATTTGTATCAAGCCCTTTACCAGCTGGCTCAACACCAATTAATTTAACGCCTGGCTCGTCAATAAAGTCAGTAAACATACCAATTGCGTTTGAACCACCACCAACACAGGCAATAACTGCGTCAGGTAAACGACCTTCTGCTTTAAGTACTTGTTGCTTAGCTTCTTCACCAATAATTTTTTGATACTCGCGTACAATTGTTGGGAATGGGTGAGGACCCGCAGCTGTACCTAGTAGGTAATGTGCGTCTTGGTAATTTGCTGACCAGTCACGCAGCGCTTCATTTACTGCATCTTTTAATGTGCCAGAACCCGCTGTTACCGGAATAACTTCTGCGCCCATTAACTTCATTCTAAATACGTTAGGTTGCTGACGTTCAACGTCTTTTGCGCCCATATAAATACGACATTTTAAACCCAGTAAGGCACATGCAAGCGCTGTTGCAACACCGTGTTGACCGGCACCTGTTTCAGCAATAACTTGTTTTTTACCCATACGCTTAGTAAGTAACGCCTGACCAAGTACTTGGTTTGTTTTATGTGCGCCGCCGTGTAGTAAGTCTTCACGCTTTAGGTACAGTTTTACTTTTGGATTTTTAACTAAATTGCGCGTTAAAGTAAGTGGGGTAGGACGACCCGCATACTCGTTTAATAATTTACTTAGCTCTGCCTGAAACTCAGGATCTTTTTGTGCTTTGTTAAATTCATTTTCTAACTGCTTAAGCGCAGGGACAAGTAACTCGGGTACAAACATACCGCCAAACTCGCCAAAATAAGCTGGATTTTGCATTTTAACCTCAATAATTTCTGATGCTTGTGAAAGCATTATGTAATTTGTTAGGGCACTTTTTACCCGCAGATTCTTCAACGCCTGAGTTTAAGTCAAGGCCTAAGGCACCTTTAAAAAGCGCATCTTTAATATTGTCTGGATTTAAGCCTCCAGCGAGCATAAATGGTGTAGTTGCGCCGCTAAGCACCGACCAATCAAATGCTTTACCAGTACCGCCAGCTTGTGTATCACTGTGCGTATCGTAAAGGTGTCGATCAACCCCATTTACAGGCGTTGGCAATGCATCTTTTATTGCTTGGGCTTTCCAAATTTCGCAATTAGTTGGAAGTTGTGTACGCAGCGCAGCAATGTAATCGTCACTTTCTTGGCCATGTAATTGTACTGCCGCTAATTTTAACACACTTGCGTATTGAACAACTTGCTCAATTGGGGCATCTACAAATACACCCACAAAGTTAAGTGGTGCACTTTGGCTCAGCTCTCTTGCGCAATCTAAATCTACATAGCGTGGCGATTTAGGATGAAAAATTAAACCACCATAAACAGCACCGTTTTGATATGCCGCTTGTGCATCTTGAGTTCGCGTTAAACCACATACTTTATTGTCACCTAAAATCACACGGCGACATGCTTGCTCTAAATCACGCTCGCCCATGAGTGAGCTGCCAATTAAAAAGCCATCGCATAATGGAGCTAAACGTTTTACGTCTTGATGGGTGTAAATGCCAGATTCCGAAATAACCACTTTATCAGCTGGAATAAGCTTTCGTAGTTTTTCGGTAGTGGCTAAATCGGTGCTTAAATCGCGTAAGTCGCGGTTATTAATGCCAATGATTTGTGCATCAAGTGCAAGTGCGCGGTGTACTTCTTCTTCATTACTTACTTCGGTTAATACCGACATATTAAGTGAATCTGCAACCGCATGCAGTGCGTTATAGCTTTCGTCATCGAGTACCGAAAGCATCAGTAATATAGCGTCACCGCCATAAATACGTGCCATGTACACTTGGTACTCATCTATAAAAAAGTCTTTACAGATAAGCGGTTGTTCTACTTGGCTGCGCACAAATTCGAGGTAATCAAAACTGCCTTGAAAATATTTAGCGTCAGTTAACACACTCATGCAGGTAGCGTATTTTTTATAAACTGAGGTAATTTCAGTCAAATCAAACGGGTCTCTAATTAACCCTTTTGAAGGCGATGCTTTTTTACACTCTAAAATAAACTGTGTGCCAGGTGCTGCAAGTGCTTTATAAAAGCTACGGCTTGTAGGCACTGCAAGATGCTTAAAGCTTTCAAGCGGACGCGTGGCTTTTCTTTCAATTAGTTCTAATTTTTTATCAGCAACAATTTTGTCTAATACATTAGCCATTACTTACCTCAATAATTGCACTTAGTGTGTTCATGGCTTGCCCTGAACTTAATAATGTTTGTACTTGTTTTGCCCCTTCTTTTAACGTTTCTGCTTTACCTGTTAGGTATAAAAGAGCAGCTACGTTAACAACAATAGCAGCATTATGTGCATCTGTGCCTTTGCCTTGCAAGATGGCGAGGCTAGCATTTGCGTTGTATTGTGGGCCTTCACCAGCGAGTTGTTCAAGTGAATAGTTTGCAAGGTCAAAGTCGCTTGGGTTTAGTGTGTACTGTGTAAGCTCGCCATTATTTAGCTCAACTACCGTTGTTGGGCCGTGCAGAGCTATTTCGTCAGTGCCCGAGCCGTGAACAATCATAGCGCGCTTTGTGCCAAGGGTTTTAAGTGTTTGTGCCATTGGCATACACAACGCTTCGTTATAGACGCCGAGTAATTGCACTTCAGGTGCCGCTGGGTTAGCAAGCGGACCTAAAATATTAAAAATAGTGCGTGTTTTAAGCGATGTTCGTACGCCCATCGCATGGCGTACGCCACTGTGATAGTGCGGTGCAAACAAAAAGGTAAAATTGGTTTGCTCAAGACATTTTGCTGCTTGCTCTGGGCTCATATCTATATTAATGCCCAGGGCTTTGAGTAAATCGGCTGAGCCTGAATTACTCGATACACTGCGATTACCATGTTTTACCATGTTAATACCAGCAGCAGCGGCAACAATTGCAGCCGTTGTACTTATATTAATTGTGTTTGAGCCATCGCCACCAGTGCCACAGCTATCGGCAAGTTGCGTACTGCTGGTAGTAAAAGCAACGGCGTTTTCGCGCATTGAGGCCGCAGCGCCTGCAATTTCGTCGCTTACTTCGCCTTTAATTTTAAGGCTTATAAGTAGGGCGGTTAGCTCAATTTCACTCATATTACCTTGCATTATTTCATCAAACAGCGCTTTGGCGTCTGCGTAGCTTAATGATTGCCCAGTAATTAGTTGCTCAATAGCGTGTTGAACATTTATGGGTTGTTCTGGTTGTGTACTCATAATGTCCTCTTTTATTTAGCGCGTGTTAAGTAAGCGACACTTTGCTGAAGTAGCATTGCGCCGTTTGGCGTTAGTATTGATTCTGGATGAAACTGATAACCTAATGCGTTGTCATCATGATGATAAATAGCCATAGGGATATCTTCGTACTGGGCAATAACCTCAATATTATCAGGCACTTTTGTTGCCATTAATGAATGGTAACGTGCCACAGGCATTGTATTGCCCATACCATCAAATACAGGGTGCTCGCCTAAATTAATAATTGAAGACTTACCATGTACGGTTTCACCCGCGTGACCGATTACTCCACCGTAACTTTGTGTTAATGCTTGTTGGCCTAAACAAATGCCTAGCATTGGGAAGTGGCCTTTAGAGAGCTCAATAAGCTCCATTAAACAGCCTGCATCGCTTGGCGTGCCAGGACCAGGCGAAAGTACTAATAGTACTTGGCCTTGCTCTTGGCGTATTTTGTTAAAGATAACCTCAGCGCTAATGTTGTTTCTGTAAACAACCAGTTCGCAGCCAAGCATCGTAAGCTCATCAACAAGGTTATATGTAAATGAGTCAAAGTTATCTAAAAAATAGATTTTGATAGGATTTACTTTGCTCATTTTATACCGCCTTATACGTAGATTTAATGGCGGTAATAACCGCTTGTGCTTTAGCGCGAGTTTCGTTTGCTTCTGAAATAGGATCTGAGTCAAACACCACACCGGCACCGGCTTGCACATACGCTTTGTTATTTTTAACAAAAGCTGAGCGAATAACAATACAGCTATCCATTGCGCCATCACCGGTTAAGTAACCTACTGCGCCGCCATAGCTACCACGACGTTTACCTTCTGTTTGACGAACAAGCTCAGCAGCACGAACCTTTGGTGCACCAACAAGCGTGCCCATGTTCATACATGCTTGGTAAGCGTGCAGTGCATCAAGCTCGGGTTTGAGTGTACCAACAACGCGTGACACCAAATGCATTACTTGTGAATAGCGGTCTACTTTTAATAGCTCTTTGGCAAAACGAGTACCTGCAACACTAATACGTGCTACGTCGTTACGGGCTAAATCGACAAGCATTAAATGCTCGGCGCGCTCTTTTTGATCGTTTCTAAGTTCAAGTTCAATGCGGCTGTCTAGGTCTGGGTTTATTTGCCCATTAGCAAATTTGCCACGTGGGCGAGTGCCAGCAATTGGGTATACTTCAACTTGCTGAGATTGCACTGTGTATTTAAGTGCTGATTCAGGCGATGCGCCAAATAAAGCAAAGTCTTCATCGCGCATATAAAACATATACGGACTTGGGTTTTGTTTTTTAAGCTGGCTGTAAGCATGCAGAGGATCAGGACAAGGTAGTGAAAATGTACGCGACGGCACTACCTGAAAAATATCACCATCTACAATATTCTTTTTAAGCTTAACCACTTGCTCGCAGTAAGTGTCATCGTCTATATCAACGCTTACCTCACATTCGCCACTTTGCATATCCGCACTAAATTCTGAAGCGTTATCGCACAGCGTATTTAAGCGCTCTAGCTCTTTACCTACTTCAAAGCAGTTAGCGTGTACGTCTGGGCCGTTAAATACATTACCAATGAGTTCGGTTGTTTGTTTTTGATGATCAATAACAACTAAGGTTTCGGCTAAATAAAATACGTAATCTGGGCAGGTGTTTTCGCCATCAGGTACATCACTTAACTGCTCAAAGTTTGCTACCATATCGTAGGCAAATACACCGCCTAAAAATAACGAAAATGGATTGTTAGTTGTGCTTTTAATACTGTTAATACAAGTTCTCAGAGCGCTAAATGCATTATCTGCAATTAGTTTACTTGCTTCGTCAGTATCGCCGCTAGTGTCTAAATAACACAGGGTAAGTGTTGCGCCGTCTAAAGTGGCATCACAGCTTTTAACATTTGCCTGCAAGTAGCTTAGAAGCTGTTGCCCATTATTAGATTGAGCAGTAATAGTGACTGTTTTACCTTGGCATACAATGCGCAGTGCACAGTCGACTAAAATTAAACTTTTTACACTGTCTTTAGAATCAATCTCAGCCGATTCAAGCAGTAGTGAGTTAGGCTTATCAAGTGCCGCGTATAATGCAAGAGGACTACTAATATAGTCGCGTACTTGCGTAATGCTTGTTACTTCGCCTGGTGTGGTAGTTATATGACTAAAAATCAAACCTCATTCCCTCAAAAAATTAAACCCCGCAATGCTTTAGCAATGCGGGGTTTGAATAACGATATCTAAATTACAAACAGATCATTACCGTCCCGCTATATCAGGCGCCACCACCAACGATGTGTAAGAGTAAGACCGTTATTCATGTTTTTCTGCCTCAAAATTTATTAAATATTTTTAACGTATACGTTTCGTAAAATTTAGTTATAAAAAAACCCGCATAGTTGCGGGTTTTGAATTTTTGTTAGACACGACAATTCATCACCCGATAATTACGAGTGCCACCACCAAATAGTGTTTAAGTTTGAATTGATCATTATTGTTAATTCTTAATGTGTCTGAAAGTGGCTACAGTAAAACGTATCTTATGCTTTTGTGTCAAGTGTTTATTTAAAACAATTTAGTCAAAAAAGTTGTTATACTTACATAAACACCAGTAACCCTTAACTTTAAGCAGTTTTCTTTTGATAAAATATGATTTACATAGCCATACCACACATTCAGACGGGCGTTTAACGGTTGAAGAATTATTGCATCGCGCTGTTGATAAAAATATTGATGTGTTTGCTATTACCGATCATGACACTGTGGCGGCTATTAAGCCTGCGCAGCAATTTATTGAAGCAGAAAACTTACCGCTTTCATTAATAACGGGTACCGAAGTGTCTACTAAATGGGAAAGCTTCGAAATTCATATTGTAGGTTTAAATATTGATATTAATAATATTGACCTTACCTCTTTATTATCAGCTCAACAGCAAAAGCGAGAAGAGCGTGCACTAGAGATTGGTGTTCGCCTTGCAAAAAATGGCTTTGATGGCATTTACGAGCAAGCTAAAGAGCTGGCAAAAGACGCGCAAATAACGCGTGCACATTTTGCACGCGCCCTTATTGAGCGCGGTGTTGCTAAAAATTTCCCGGGTGTTTTTAAAAAGTACTTAGGGCGTGGCAAAACAGGCTACGTACCAAGTTGCTGGTGCACCATGCAAGCCGCTATTGAGGCCATACATGCCGCTGGTGGTGTTGCTGTACTTGCGCATCCAAGTAGCTATCAAATGTCAAACAAGTGGCTACGCAAATTATTAGTAGAATTTAAAAGTGTAGGAGGGGACGCAATGGAAGTTGCACAACCTCAACAGGCGCCAAGCGAACGTCAATTTTTAGGTGAACTCAGCCGTGAGTACGAACTACTTTGCTCTCAAGGGTCTGATTTTCATTTTCCGACAAGCTATTTAGAGCTTGGCAAAAATTTATACCTACCAAAAGACTGCCAAGGTGTTTGGCAAGCTTGGGAAGGAGAAGAAGGGGCATTAACATGAGTCAATTATTTCATATTCATCCTGATAACCCGCAACCGAGACTAATTAGTCAAGCCGTTGATATTATTAAACAAGGCGGCGTTGTTGTTTACCCTACAGATTCGGGCTACGCCATCGGTTGTAACATTGGTAATAAGCAAGCCAAAGAGCGCATAGAGCGTATTCGTGGTATTGAAAAAAACGATAATTTTACGCTAGTTTGTCGTGATTTATCGGAGTTATCTACTTATGCACGCGTAGATAACCAGCTATTTAGACTCATTAAAAATAATACGCCAGGGCCATATACCTTTATTTTTAAAGGCACAAAAGAAGTCCCTAAACGTTTATTAAACGACAAGAAAAAAACCATTGGCATGCGTGTAATTGAACACCCAATAGCCTGTGCGTTGCTTGCCGAACTTGGTGAGCCGTTAATGTCGTGTTCTTTAATTTTACCAGGTGAGCAGTTTACAGAATCAGATCCTGATGAAATATTAGAGCGATTAGATAAACACGTTGATTTAATTATTCACGGTGGCCACTTAGCCGAGCAAGCAACCACGGTAATCGATTTGTCGGAAGATGAAGTCAAGATTTTGCGTGTTGGCTGTGGTGATACAAGCCCGTTTGAGTAATAGCGAGTGAGCGAAAGCACTGCGAATACAAAAAATAGTGAAAAGCCAGTGCAGCAAAAGCTGCCACTGGCTTTTTTGCATGGTAAAGCGGTTGTAGACAAACCAGAAGATTTATACATTCCACCTGACGCGCTCGAAATAATATTAGAAACCTTTGAAGGCCCGCTCGATTTACTGCTCTATTTAATTAAAAAGCATAAGCTTGATGTACTCGAGCTTTCTATTTTTAGTATTACAGAGCAGTACGTAAGTTATGTAGAAATGATGACCGAGTTTCAACTCGAACTTGCTGGCGAATATTTAGTAATGGCTGCGTTACTTGCGCAAATTAAGTCGCGCTTATTACTCCCTGTACACGAAGAGCTTGAAGAGGAAGAAGATCCTCGCGCAGAGCTTATTAAACGCCTGCAAGAGTATGAGCTGTTTAAACAAGCCGCCGAAAACCTCGACGATATTCCTCGTGTTGGTCGTGATATTTTTATAGCGCATGCCGCTATGCCAATAAGTGAAGATACAAGTCAAAATCTCCCCGATATTGAACTTAAAGACTTAATGCTGGCGCTGAGTGATGTAATGGCGCGTGCAAAAACCTTTGAGCATCATCAAATTACTGCTGAAGTACTCTCAACCCGAGAGAGAATGAGCCAAATATTACAGCAACTATCGCAAGCAAACTCGGCAGTGGTATTTAATGCGCTTTTTACCCCAAATGAAGGGCGAAGTGGTGTAGTGGTTAGTTTTATAGCTATGCTTGAGCTCATTAAAGAAGGGCTTGTTACCTGTTTGCAAGTGAGCCCTGAGAGCTTAATTTATGTCAGCTTAAGCGAACAATCCACCCTATAAAACTATCTGTTTAATCCTCAACTTCTAAAACTAACTTTAATTATCAAAGTTCTGTGCGTATACGCACGTAAAGTGTTTGTAAATGTTATTTTCATTTATGGCTGTGCACTATATTGTAACGTCATAGCATTATAGGAAGTTACACATGTTTAAAAATACACCTTCATCTTACGGACTTGTCGCTATTATTTTACATTGGCTCATGGCGCTGACTATTTTTGGCCTGTTTGGTTTAGGTTTATATATGGTTGAGCTTACTTATTACGATAGCTGGTATAAAGGTTCACTCGATTTACATAAGAGTATTGGTATTACGCTTGTGGCCGTATTTTTATTTAGAATTTTATGGCGTGCTTTATCTACACAACCTAAACCATTAGGTGAGAGTAAAGGCATGAACCAATTAGCGCATACGGCGCATATTGCTATGTATATTATTTTGGCTGTTATTGTTGTTGCAGGGTATTTAATATCAACCGCAGACGGGCGTCCAATAGAAGTATTTACTTTATTTAATGTATCAGCGCTTGATTTTGCCTTTGATGACCAAGCCGATATTGCAGGAAAAGTACATTATTACGGCGCGTGCACATTAATCGGGTTTGCAGTATTGCATGCACTAGGGGCGTTAAAACATCACTTTATCGATAAAGATAAAACCTTAATTAGAATGATCAAACCATTAAAGGATGATTAAAATGAAAAAATTATTAGTAAGCACAGCCGTTTCGGCTGCAATGATGTTATCGGCAACAGCCGCCAATGCAGCTGATTATATAATTGATACAAAAGGCGGGCATGCATCTGTTAACTTTAAAATTAAACACTTAGGTTACAGCTGGTTATATGGTCGTTTTAATACTTTTGACGGCACATTTAGTTACGATGCTAAAAACCCTGATGCGTCAAAAATTATGGTAAACATTGATACCACAAGTCTTGACTCTAACCATGCAGAGCGCGATAAGCATTTACATGGTAAAGATTTTTTAAATGTAGATAAATACCCAAAAGCGACATTTAAAAGCACGAGTATTAAATTTGATGAAGACGGCGAAGAGGCTGATGTAACCGGTGAGTTTACGCTGCACGGCGTAACAAACACTATTACTTTTGAAATAGATAAAGTGGGCGAAGGTAAAGATCCGTGGGGCGGCTATCGCGTAGGTTTTGAGGGCGAAACCAGCCTTAAACTTACCGATTACGGTATTGATTACAACTTAGGACCTGCATCTACCCATGTTGATATTATTTTATCAATAGAAGGCGTTCGTCAGTAATACCATTATTAAATATATAAACGCCACTTACTGTGGCGTTTTTTTTGCTTAACAGAAACTCAAATTAAGCGACTTCGAATTTGCTTATTTTGCGCTATTAATACGTGACTGTAATAGCGGCCTTAAATGCTCGGGCAACCAGCGCATGAGTAAATCATTATAAGCCTGCATTTTTTTAATAACTTTAAGCTGCTCATTAAGAATAGCAATGTCTTTTGCGCCTTGCTCGTTTTTAGTACAACCAATAAAGCCAAAACTGAGCGCTGGGGATTCGGTTAATGGACGCTGCGTTAAGTTCTCTTCAAAGTGCATTGATTTAGCTAAATAGTAATGCTCGCTTGGGTAACCCAGCAAAATATCAATTCGTTTTAGGTTAAGCATATATGTGAGGCTCGCTAGGCTATCGCGAGTGGGTCTAATTACTAAATCTATATTAGGCGTACTGTTTATCAATGTATCTATTTCTTGGCCATAAGAGCGGCTCATAGAGATCCCAAGAGTTAGTTTTTTATCTTGTATTAAATCTAATAGTGATACTTCTTTTGATTCCGCTATATTTAGCGCTTTGGCGAGTCTTTTGTGCATTGCTATTGAAGGCGAGAGGCCCGTTGTTGAGCTCTCCTCTGTAAAATAAATATGCTCTTTTCTGTAATCATTTTTATAAAGCGATAACGCACAAACATTATTTGAAGTATTAGATAGCTCTTGGATTACTTTACCTGAAGGGATAAGCATGCGGTTAAAGGTAATATTAGGAAGTTGTTTTTCAAGTAAATAAATTATGCTTTCGTCACGGCCTTGGTGTTGATATTGACCATTTAAAATATAATAGGGTGCAAAATCGTGCGCTAGCCAGTTTATGGTTCTAGCATTGCCTATTGAGCTCAGACAGAAAAAAAGTAAGAAAGTTAAAAATATACGGAGCATTACAACAGCTGCCAGTAATTATTATTGTAAAACTATTGTAACCAATAAAGAGCTAAAAAGTAAAATGCCAGCAACGAGGCTGGCATAATATCTTATCAATAATTGCAATAATAAAAGGGCAATTAAAGTTATGTGTTGCTTAGTTAGCTTTTAGCCACTTAACAAACTGGCGTGCATCACTCGCTTTTTGAAACAATGCATTTTTTAAACCTTGTGTATCACTAAAGATTACACGATGTTTGTTTACTGAAATTGATTGCACTGGATGTGCGATTTGGATCATAGACCCATTATATTTATAAGACATAATAAAACTCACTTTATTCTTGTTATTTATTCTGCGCTATATTTTTATAGCAAATTGCAGTTAATAAATTAACGATGTTGTGTTTAGCTTCATTACAGTGTTGACGATCTTTATGACACTTTTGCGATGATAGTAAAAAATCATCTCGGTATTATTCAAGGGGTTCTCGCCGTACAATAACTTAGCTTTCAAATATACGTTTTGCGGGGCTTACTGGATCAGGGTAAATGGTTAACCGCGGCGGTTTCTTTAAACCAGAGAGGGAAGGTAACTTATATATAAATTGTGTGCAAGCTATTTTTGTAAAAATATTTATAATAAATCTTATCAACTGCTTACAAAGCCCATTTTTAGTTACCAAAGGATAAGTATGAATTACCTAATAGTGAGTGATATTTATGGTTTAACCCCTGCTTTAAGGAAGTTATCACAGGTAATTAGTTCAAATTTAGTTATTGTTGACCCTTACAATAACAAGTTTCAAGCTATTGAAAGTGAACAAGATAGTTACAATAATTTTATACAGCAGTGTGGCCATGATAAATACACCGACAAACTTCAAAAATGCTTTGAGAGTTTAAAAGTGCCAACGACGTGTATTGCTTTTAGTGCAGGGGCAAGTGCAGCATGGCGGGCACAGTTATTAACAGGCAATACACACCTTAAAAAGTTAATTGGCTTTTATCCGTCGCAAATTAGACATAATTTAAATTTAAGCGCAAAAGTACCCTGTGAGTTCATATTTCCAGCAAGTGAGAGTCACTTTAATGTTGATGAAGTTATTAAAGCTTTAAGCACCAAAGCGAATGTTAAGTGCTATAAAACCAATTTTTTGCATGGTTTTATGAACGAGTACTCAACCAATTTTAACGCGCAAGGGCTTGTTGAATATAGTAACTATATAAAACAGAGCAGCCGTTAAAGCGTGTTTAGCTGCTCTTTACTAATATCAGGAAAATCGGTGCGGGTATTATATTTTGCATACAGCGTTGTAAAAACGCTACTACCGGATAGCTTATCTAACTCTTTTATAAAGGTTTTAGCACTAGATCGAGCGGGTCTACAGCATACTTGATACTGTTTTATTATACCCGCGACAGATAAACCTTGTTTTTGTAGCTCCAAATCGGCCTGTGCAAAAAAAGCCGCACCCGTCCAATAAACACGTTGCTGGGCTCGTTGTTTCCACATATCGGCAGAGAGCTTATCAAGTGGCTGTGTTTTAGTTTTAGTTTGCAGGCGGGCACGATCAAATCCTGCATTTAAACGTTGTACAAATTGCGGCTGGGTAATTATACCGCTGTCACGCATTATTACGTTTTGCATATAACTGGCAAAACCCTCGCTAAGCCAAAAACCGGAGTAGGGAAGTAGCGGCAAATATAAATGCGAAAGTTCATGGTATAGCGTCCAATCTTTAGTGAATGCATTTAAACTGGCATAGCGATCTATATGTAGTTCAAGCCCATCGGGGTTATTGCGCTTAACTGTAGCCCACGGTACAGGCTCAAAAGCAAAGTATTGCGGTTTTAAATAAATAGGCAATGTGGTTTGTTTTAAAGGTCCCAGTGTATTTTGTGTTTTTTCAACACTTTGATTAACCCATATAGACACCGTATTTTGAGCATTACTTGAGAGCGAGCTAAGGTTATGTATGACTACTTCAACGGCTAATGCGTTAAAAGAGCTGATTAATAGTAGCAGTACAAAAAAGAATTTCATTAAAATGCTCCACTGTAATTTAATAATTGGTACGAAAATTCTAATATACAAGACCAACTAAATGGATAAATAATCACGCCTAATTCTTTATTTTTTAAAATGATAGTAACTATAAAAGTACAAATACAGACACTCCTAGCTAAGCATGGTTTAATCAATTAATCGTTATTTTAAGTTAGGTTTAGCCATGACGTATCAGCATATTCAAGTTCCTGAGCACGGCCAAAATATCACTATTGATGCACAAGGACACTGGCAAATACCGTTAGAACCTATAATTGCCTTCATTGATGGCGATGGCGTGGGTCTAGATGTTATGCCGGTAATGCGCCATGTTGTTGATAGTGCAATTGAGCATTGTTATAAAAGCGCACGGAAAATTCATTGGATGCAGGTTTATAATGGCGAGCAGGCCGCAAAGCTGTACGACGGTGATTGGTTTCCACAAGAAACAATTAACGCGGTACGTGCCTGTAAAATTGCCATAAAAGGGCCGTTAACCACACCACTAGGTGGTGGCTTTCGATCTCTTAATGTTGCACTCAGGCAAGAAATGGATTTGTTTGTAAATATGCGCACTATAAAAGGCTTTAGTGCACTCCCTTCTCCTTTAAAAAACCCTTTTTTAACAAACATAACAGTGCTTCGTGATAGTAGCGAAGACGTGTACTCAGGTATTGAGTGGCAAGCAGGCAGTGTAGAAAGCGAAAAAATGCTCGATTTTTTATGTGAGGAAATGGGCGTAACCCGCCTAAGGTTTTCACAAGAGTGCGGAATTGGTATTAAAAATATATCTAAAGAAGGCTCTGAGCGACTAATGCGCTTTGCAATTAACTATGCACTTAAAAACGATAGTGAATCATTAACGCTAGTGCACAAAGGTAATGTACTTAAATTTACCGATGGTGCATTTAAGCGTTGGGGGTTTGCACTTGCACAAAACGAGTTTAATGCCACTGCACATGAAAATGGGCGTTGGTTGCAAATAGAGCGAGCACACCAAGCGCCCTTAATTATTAAAGAAGTCATAGCCGACAACATGCTGCAACAATGTTTAATGCATCCAGAGCAATTTGATGTAGTGGTTACTACTAACCAAAATGGTGACTTTTTAGCTGATATGCTCAGCGCACAAGTTGGTGGTGTTGGCATAATGCCTGCTGCAAATTTAAATAACGATGTCGCATTTTTTGAGCCTACACATGGCACGTTTGAACGTATAGCAGGGCAAAATAAAGCAAACCCCAGCAGTAGTATTTTAAGTGCGGTATTAATGCTTAAATTTATGGGGTGGGACGAGGCCGCATTACTGATAGAAAATGCGTTAGAGCAAACATTTAAAAGCGGTGAAGTAACCTTTGATTTAGCGCAAGAGCAGTCCGATAACTCAAGTATTCATAACTCGATAACCTTAACTTGTACTGGCTTTGCAAAGAAGGTTATCGAGCACTTTTAAATACATCCATTATTAAGCTGCTGAGGCAGTTTTTACTCTGTGCATACAAGGGCGGTTGGTTAACTGCGCTGCACGATGGTAAATCTCATGTGCTTGAGGTTCATCGCACTGTGTACCACTAAGCGTATCCATTAACGCAACAACAATAATTGCAGGAACCTGGCAGCAATATTCGTCTAAAACGGCTTCCGTAGTTTGTGCATCTACATGGCAAAGTGGATGATTTTTAAGTTGGTATGCATTTAATAATGTATCAACTTCTAATACATCATCTGGTTGATGCTTTGTTTTACGGCATTTACAACCAAACTCGTCAACTAAAGTAGCTAACGCTTGGTAAGTTTCAGTGGTGTTAGCCTTAGTGCATAACTGCTCTTCGATGAACTGATGCAAGTTAACATCGATGAATAATCCGTCTTGGCGTGTGAAAGAAGTTGTTGTCATAATAATTACTCTTAGTTTGTTGGCTTAACTTCACTCTAGCGCTAAGTGTATTATTAATAAAATTGTTGTTTTCAATAACTGATATTGATTTTATCAATAGTAAGATTTAATGGTTAATAGAACGCAGAAAACAATCTTAAATAATACTAATTAATTTGGTGCAATGCGGTGAAAGTGTGCACAAAACTGGAACAAAGGGAGGAGTTGAGGAATAAAGAAGGAATCTTAGTTAATTGTTTTTATTGAATTTTAATTATTTTATGAAGTTGGTACTAAGCTTGCTAATAATACGCTGTAGGTAGATTCCTATATCGACGATTTCCAAAAGCGCCACGGTATTTTCCCAAAGTTGAATACCGTGGCGCTTTTTTATTTTTCGCGTGTATTTTATTTATCCGTCACAATAGCAATAGCAATAACAATAGTAATGTTAAATTTTAATAAAGTAGGGAATAGCTACTAAAATACCGCCTACAATCAACAGCATGCTAACACTGGTCATAAAGTACGGAAAAACCAATAATGACAAACCAATACAAAGTGGCACTACGGCTTTTTTTCTTCGCCCGTAAGTAAGGTAGCCAATACCTATGCCGCCAAACAAAACACTCCACGCAATTATTGATGCACTATCCATTTATAAATTACCTATTTTGAAATACTGATTTAAATTACAACCGACATAGCCAGTTTTTCAATACCATGTGAAGGAGTCCATCTTTTAAATTCCACGAAGCCATGCTTTTTATATAAATTTATTGCAGGAGTATTAGCAACCGCAGTCTCAACTCTTGCATGAGAAAAATCATCCATTGCTAAAACATAACTTATTAGCTTACTTGCGATACCTTTTTTAAAATGACTAGGATCAACGGTTAAACTACAAATATCTAAACACTCGTTGTTTGTATCTACTTCAATAACAGCTACTAAACATTCTTTTTCGCTGTAGCCATAAAAAGTTGTTTCTGACTTTTTTATACCTTTAATATTACGCGCTAAAGGAGGGAAGTTATGCGCGCCGATCAGTTTAGCCTCAATAGCATAGGATTTTTGAAAGACAGCAAAAATTTTATTTGCAGTATCGTTATTCTTATTATTAAGTTTGTTTATCATTGTCTTCTTTTTTAGAAAATAAAGCATGAATACCATATGCCGTAATAAAACCTCCGGCACTAATTGTGAAAAAAAGAAATAAATAAAACTTTTTCGGGTTATTTTCTAAAGATGCCACTGCCGGCTCATTGTATCTCTTATAAATGACACCACTTTCGTAATTAAAATAGCTGCGCAAAAGAATAAACAAACCTAAAACAATACACAGGAGCGCTTTACTTGTTTTCTTAGTGTTCTTTTTAGCTATTACTATTTGTTGCGCAGCTTTTGGCTCGTTACGATTTGGTTTAGCTAATTCATCTTTAAGGCGTTTGTAGTTCTCTGGATATTTATGTGAGTCAATACTTTCAATTGCTTCGTTTAATTCACTAAGTGAATAAGCAGAGTAATCAATATTTATAATAATCTTCCTTAAAAGGCTCTTAAATAACACTTACACAGCAAGGTTTTTAAGTTGTTGTTATTTAATGATATTTTTATAATCCGATTAAGTTTATTTTAATGTAGCAAAGACTTGAGGTTAGTCACTTTTACTTTCATATTTAAACTCGAATGAAACTATTGCAGCCAATATACCTCCAGTCGCTAATATAGCAGCGCTAAATAACATCTCCCATAATAATTTTTTCAACAGTAGAGTCTGATGAATATTTGTAAATATTACGCTCCAAGTTTGTTCAAAGTTGTATAAATTAACAACTTCATGAACATCATATAAAAAAGTACCTAACCCATTCAAAAAGTATGCAAGAGCTATATAAACAAAAAATCGTGCAGTAAATAAGAGGGTTTTTAAATTATCAGTTTCAACTTTAGAGAAAGGAAGAAAGCTAATTTTGGTGACCTTGCTCATTATAAGTGAACACTTCAAATATAGGTATTGGTACATAAAATTCCATTTTTTAATATGTCTTAGGTTATTGATAACGAGTATCTAAAGTTATTGACTTTATATCACTAATTAAGAATAACGCAGTACCTATTTTGATTCAATTCTTCAGCGAACACTGTATTTGAGTTCTAGCTTTTTCATTAGATAGTTTTTAACTCAATGTATTTAAAATGCTAACCAAGCTATTAGCTCAAAATAAGATGATTCAGTACATAGCACAGGCACTCGCATTAGGCTCTTGAGTACTAATCAAAGGTTTGCTCTTAATTACCTATCTGCAATCGTTTTAGCAAACGCTAATAATTCACGCCTTAACCATTGGTGTGCAGGCGCGTGGTGTAGTAGCGGGCTCCATATCATTTTTACCTCAATAGGCACTATTTGAAATGGTACAGGGCTGATTACTAAATCAGTATGAGAGGTTAACAATTTAGCCTGCCTGCGCGGTAGGGTGGCAATAAGTTGCTCTGATTGGCAAAGCAGGCTTGCGACCATGTAGTGGCGAGTAAAAACACGTATTTTACGGGTTTGTTCTAGTTGCCAAAGGGCTTCGTCTACCCAGCCTAATTTTTGCTTACCTGATTTATTAGTAACAGCGGCCTCTGGTCCCCAGCCTGCACGGTTTACCCAAATATGTTCTTTTTGTAAGTAGTCGTCTAACCCTGAATGTTGTAAAAATGTATTTTTAGGATGCGTTAAACAACAGTAGTTATCGCGCCAAACACTGGCCTGATGAAACGAGCGAGGGAGACCGTTAAAGCGGTTTATAGCTAAATCAATAGTGCCTTTTTCCATATCTTGTAGGTTTACGTCGCTTGGGCTCAATACATCAAAATTAATACCGGGGTTTTTACTAAGCTGCGCCGTTATAAAAGGGGCTATTAAGGTCGACTCTATATAGTCGTTTGCCATTATTCTAAACGTAACTTCAGCGGTTGTAGGGTTAAACTGCTCACTAGGCTGCGTAATAGCTTCAGCCATTTTTAATAGGGCCTCAACTTCAGGCTTTAATGCAAGTGCCTTTGCCGTTGGCGTCATAGAGCCTGCGGCACGCACAAGTAGCGGGTCGTCAAATAAATCGCGCAAACGTTTTAGCGCATTACTCATAGCTGGTTGCGTAAGAGCAAGTTTATTTGCAGCTTTTGACACACTTTTTTCATCTATTAACACATTTAAGTAAACGAGAAGGTTAAGATCGACATTTCTTATATTCATATGGGCGTGTTGGCCTTTCAGGGTTGAAATTTGTTCAATCTAGGGGCGATTTAATCGCGGCGCGAGGTTTGCCACCTAGTGGGCTAAGTAAAAATCGAGTAACAAAGAGTTAATCGTCCCTAGAAAGAACCCTATGGGCAGTGTGTATTTGGCCT
Source organism: Pseudoalteromonas sp. GutCa3 (assembly GCF_002836155.1). NCBI lineage: Bacteria > Pseudomonadati > Pseudomonadota > Gammaproteobacteria > Alteromonadales > Pseudoalteromonadaceae > Pseudoalteromonas > Pseudoalteromonas sp. GutCa3. Next base: position 47,248 of record NZ_PJBK01000035.1, read on the forward strand.
TTATGCAGCGTTAAAGTACATTTATGGGGAGTCACCACACTACATGTACTTTGCCTTGCTTAAAAACCAAATACACGGCTGCAAAATTAACCTCGAAAGGTCAATACGCCCAATAAATTCTATTTATATGCTTTATTAATTATCTAAATTAAAGCCTGCTTGCTAAGGTGTAAACCATTAATAAAAAATAACCGCCATAACTGGCATCAATATAAGTGCTGTATTTATGCAAAATAAGCTAACAAATCAATCTAATAATGCGCTACAACACGTTGTAGCCAGTAAGCTTGCACGATCTGTTTTTGCTGGATTTGAGGCGATGTTTTCGCAATTTTTAAATATTACACTGGGTGCACAAAGCCGTTTTGAACAACGACAGTATCACAGTGTACAAAGTGCTATGCGTGAACGTTTACAGGTGTATGAGCGCGAAGTTAAAAACGTGAGTGAAGCCGTGAGAGTTATTGCTTATGCTGAACTTACTTGCCCGCAAACGTGGCAGTTAGCTAAAAATATTTACGGCGATATGGTAGAAAATCACGAAAATAAACCTATTGCGCATACCTTTTTTAACTCAACGTTTGGCGCAATTTGGGACGATAAAAAAATTCGTACTGTGCATTTGTTTGTATTAAAAGCAAAGTATCGTAGTGAGCCGCGCTCTTATGAAAGCTTAGTGAGCAGGGTATCGCTACATAATGGGTTTAATAACGCCGTTAAAACGCTTATCACTAATCAAGTATTTAGAGTGCCGTTTAGTCATTTAGAACGCGATGTAGCCACATTACAAAGTACGTTAATGCAAGGCGCTAAGCAGCAATGCAAACAGGTGTACGAACTTATAAATTTAAACGATGGGTATATTGAATACGCCAACTCATTATTTTTTAGAAACAAAGCCTGTTATTTAATTGGGCGCTGCATTGCTAAAAATGGCGACAATATGCCTTTTGCTATCGCTATTTTAAATACCGATGAGGGATTAAAGCTTGATGCTGTAATGATGGGCGCCGATCAATTAAGTTTATTATTTGGTTTTGCACGCACCTATTTTATGGTTGATACCGATAAGCCCGCTCGTTATGTAGATTACTTAAGTGTGTTAATGCCACATAAACAACGCTTTGAGTTATTTAACGCCATTGGTTTTATAAAGCACGCCAAAACTGAGTTTTATCGGCACAAGGTTGATACGACTAAAAATAGCCCAGCCAACTTCAAGTATGTTACAGCACCAGGGACGCCGGGTATGGTAATGCTGGTATTTACTATTGAAGGGCTAGATTACGTTTATAAAGTAATTAAAGACAAATTTAGTGCGCCAAAAACAGCCACCAAAGCACAAGTGAAAGAAAAGTATAACTTTGTAAAACAAGCCGATAGGGTTGGTCGTTTGGTAGACACACACGAATTTAGATATTTAGCGTTTGATTTAAGCCGTTTTAGCGACGAGCTGCTTGAGCAGATGAAAAGCCAAATTGGTAGCAGCATGGTTATATCTGGCAAGGCACTTATTTTAAAGCACGTTTATGTTGAGCGTAAAATGACCCCGCTTAATTTATATATTACCCAATGCGATAACAAAACCTTAGAGAGAGTTATGCATGATTACGGTAAAGCAATTAAAGAATTAGCCGGTGCTAATATATTTCCGGGCGACATGCTAATGAAAAACTTTGGCGTAACGCGATGGGGGCGAGTTGTGTTTTACGACTTTGACGAAATTTGCCCACTAACCGATTGCAACTTTAGAGAGGTGCCACAAACCCAAAATGCACTTGAAGAGCTAAGTAGTAACTCGTATTTTGATATAGCTGAAAACGATATATTTCCGAGCCAATTTAATGTGTTTTTTAGCGCCAACGAGATTGCGTTTAATTATTTTAATAATGAGCACAGTAACTTGTTTTTAGCGACGTTTTGGCAAGGTTGTCAGCAACAAGTACACAATGGTTTTCTACCCGATGTTTATCCTTACAAACAAAGTTGGCGCTTTTGAGGTTGTTTGAATCTGTGTTCATCCCCATCTATATGTTATTACAGTTTTTAAACTTGGAGCAACAATGAAATATATTTCTCATGAAGATGGTAATCTTGCATTTAGTGAAACCGAAAAACCGGTTTTAAAGAGCCATGAAGTACTTGTTAAAGTTGCAGCAATAGGTGTAAACCGTGCAGACAGTATGCAGCGCCAAGGTAAATACCCGGCCCCTGCGGGAGATAGTCCTATTTTAGGTTTAGAATGTGCCGGTGTTGTTAGCGATATTGGTGGTAAAGTTGATAGAGTTTGGCTTAATAAACGTGTTTTTGCTTTGTGTTCTGGTGGCGCTTACAGTGAATATGTAGCCGTTGATGCAAAGCAGCTTATGGAATTACCCGATGATGTAACAATGGCTGAAGGCGCAGCAATAAGCGAAGTGTACCTAACAGCATTTGGCGCGTTATTTGAGCTTGGTAAATTGCAAAAAGGGCAAACAGCGCTTATTCATGCAGGTGCTAGTGGTGTGGGCGGTGCAGCAATTCAAATGGCTAAAAGCGCAGGTGCTACCGTGGTTATTACCGCAGGTACGGATGACAAATGCCGACACGCAAAAGAACTCGGTGCCGATCATGCAATTAACTACAAAACCACCGACTTTGTAGAATATATGAAAGCAAATGAGTTAACAGCAAATGCAATTGTAGATCCTGTTTCGGGGAGTTACTTAAATAAAAATGCCGCTATTGCAGCGATGGATTGCCAAATTGTGATGCTTGCATTTTTAGATGGACGCTTTGCAGAAGTTGATTTTGCCGCGCTTTTACGCAAACGTATTTCGTTTCATGCCTCAACGCTTAGAAATCGTAGTATTGAGTTTAAACGCCAGGTGCGCGACGACTTTGTAGCGCGTTTTTACAATGATATTGCCACTAAAAAGTACGACTTTAACCTGTATAAAACATTGCCTTGGAGCGACGCAAACGAAGCTCATGCTATTTTAGAGCGTAATGAAAATGCTGGTAAAGTTGTTTTACTTGTAGAGTAACTCTTTAATTTTAGGGTTTAGCCCATATACTAAGCCCTATAAAAAACACTTAAGGTTTAATAATGAATCCAATACTAGCAATACTTAAAGAGCACAATGTAAGCGACGAAAAAGTAAAAGCATTGTTTGAAGCGTTTACTCAAAACCCAATGATGGCAATGGCGCTTGTTCAAGAGCTTGGTATTCCGCCAGAAAAACTACAGCAACTAATGGCAGTCGTAATGACTCAACCGCACCTTATTAAAGAAGCGACTGATGAACTTGGTTTAGATTTTGAAAAAGTAAAAGAAGCGAAAGAAAAACTAAATCAATAATTTTTTATGTGATGAAACAAAAATAAATAAAAGAGCATAAGTATTTACTTATGCTTTTTTATTTGGCTTATTCTTTTATGACTACTCTTTTGGAAGTAGTACGGTGTCGATAACATGAATTACGCCGTTGCTTGCTTTTACATCAGCTTTTACAACTTTAGCGTCATTTATCATTACGCCCATGCTGTCGGCTTTAACCATAACTGATTGGCCTTGTAGTGTTTTCGCACTATCTACCTTCATTACGTCGGCTGCCATCACTTTTCCAGACACTACGTGATAAGTTAATACCGCCGTTAGCTTGTCTTTGTTTTCAGGCTTGAGTAGCATTTCAACAGTGCCTTCAGGTAATTTAGAAAATGCAGCATCTGTTGGTGCAAAAATAGTAAACGGTCCTTTACCTTGCAGTGTTTCAACTAAACCTGCGGCTTTAACAGCAGCAACAAGAGTAGTGAACGAACCATTTTCAACGGCTACTTCAACAACGTCTTTTTTCATACCATGATGATCAGCATAAGCCATTGTAGTAAATCCAAGGCTTGCAGTTGTAAACAATAATGCAGTAGTAATTTTCTTAAACATTTTATTTTCCTTTAAGTTAATACCCGTTGGTTTCGTTAAATGTTACGACGCTCTAAATTTAATCGATCAATTAAAATTAGTAGTCAACATGTTTTGTTACATCATTGATTGAACTGCAGCTAATTAGCAAAGTCATATAAATAGTTACTCAATTAAAGACTTGTTCAATTGAAGGAATAGGCATGAAATTAGTTTATAAGTTTTGGAAAAATAACCGCTCTCTTATCGTATTTATTGCACTGATGAGCGTATTTAGAAGCGCTGTTGCCGATTGGTACGAAGTGCCAACAGGCTCAATGAAACCGACCATTCAAGAAGGTGACAGAATACTTACCGATAAAATGGCCTACGATATTCGCGTCCCATTTACGCACATAAAATTACTTAAATTAGCGGATCCACAAGCTGGTGATATTATTGTTTTTGACTCACAAGCTGCCGATAACCGTTTAATTAAACGTGTAATTGGTGTGCCAGGAGACACCGTTGCGCTTGAAAATAATGAGCTCATTATTAATGGTAAAAAACTTAATTATGCAGATCAGCGAAGCAACATAGACTCGCTTGATAAAATTGAAGATTTAAACGGATTAGAGCATTCGATAAGAGTGGCAAATATTCCTTCACGTTTATCGGGGTTTGATGCAATTACAATTCCTGATGATTATTACTTAGCAATGGGCGATAACCGCGACAATAGCGCTGACTCGCGTGTAATAGGTTTAATTCCGCGTAACGAGTTATTAGGAAAAGCAGAGCGCGTTATAGTGTCACTTGATTACGATAATTATTACCTACCAAGAAAAGATCGCGTATTGAAAAAGCTGAATTAATTAGTAGTAATTAATTTTGTATAGCGCCCAATCAAATTTTATGAGCACACATTTGGCTATTTTATAAATAAAATAAACTGCCTATTTAGGCAGTTTACTTATATAGTTTTTTACAAGCTTGGTAAGGTGGCTACGCTCTTGTTCGGTATTTAATACCTTACAAAAATCGCCACTTACTGCCGCGCCACAAGCACCTGCTTCAAACCATTGTGATAAATTATCTAAATTCACACCACCAACAGGTATTAATTGTGCTTCTGAAAATGGACCTGTTAATGCTTTAAAGTAACCAACGCCCATACTGCCCGCAGGAAATACCTTAATAATATCTGCCTTATATTCAATTGCATTTGCTACATCGGTAGGTGTTAGCGCGCCCATTAATACTGGTAACCCGTGCTGGTGGGCAAGTTCGACAACCGATTTGTTGGTATTTGGCGTTACAATAAACTGCGCGCCTGCATCAATTGCTTGCTGAGCAAGGGTGGTGTTAATTATTGTGCCTGCACCAATAAGTGCGTTTTTATGAGCTGCACGAGCTTTTGCTATTTCTTGCTCAAAGCCCGGTGTATTTGACGTGATCTCGAGTGCGTTTATGCCCGCATTAACTAAACAATCAATTAATGGTGCTACATCACCTTGTTGCTTTAAGCGCAGTATGGCGACTAATTTGTGTTGTTTTATTTGGCTACTTACTTTTATTCTGTTGGCATCTAAAATTTGGGTCATAATTACAATTCACTTTATTTAATACAGAGGCATTCGTATTGAATATACGACTAAACATTGCTTTTGCCCATAAAAAAACCGCTGATGTATCAGCGGTTTTTATTGTATGAGTAATATTACATTACGCGCATACCAGGCTCTGAGCCGTCATCTGGGTTAAGAATATAAATTTCTTTTCCGCCAGGACCTGCTGCTAATACCATGCCCTCAGACATACCAAAGCGCATTTTACGAGGCTTAAGGTTAGCGACCATAACGGTTAACTTACCTTCGAGATCCTCTGGTGCGTAAGCTGATTTAATACCTGCAAACACTTGGCGAGTTTCGCCGCCTAAATCAAGTGTTAGCTTAAGTAGTTTATCAGCGCCTTCTACGTGCTCTGCTTTAGCAATTTTAGCTACGCGTAAGTCTACTTTTGCAAAGTCATCAAATTCTATTTCGTCGCTAATCGGCTCTTTTGCAAGTGGGCTGTTAGGGTCAATAGTTACTTTTGGCGCTAAGCTTTCTTTAGATTCTTCAACCATTTTATTTACTTTATCCATTTCAACACGCTGCATTAACGGTTTAAATTTATTGATAGGGTGGCTTACGAGAGCATTTTGAACGCCGTCCCATGCAAGGTCGTCATTTAAAAATGCTTGTACGTTGTCGGCCATTTCTGGTAGCACTGGTTTTAAGTAAGTAATTAAAACGCGGAACAAGTTAAGACCAAGAGAACACACTTCGTGTGCTTCTTGTTGCTTAGTTTCGTCTTTAATTAATACCCAAGGTGCTGCGCCATCAATAAATTGGTTTGCTTTGTCGGCAAGCGCCATTATTTCGCGAATTGCGCGGCTGTAATCGCGGTTCTCATAGTGTGTTGTAATGCTAGGTGCAGCCGCTTGAAACTCTGCTAACAGCTCTGGTTGCATAATAGTGCTGCTTAGCTTGCCATCAAACTTTTTAGTAATAAAGCCAGCACAACGGCTCGCTATGTTTACTACTTTACCTACTAGGTCCGAATTTACGCGTTGTGCAAAGTCTTCTAGGTTTAAATCAAGATCAACAATACCGCTGCTTAATTTTGCTGCGTAGTAGTAACGTAAGTACTCTGGGTTTAAGTTATCTAAATAAGTACGCGCTTTAATAAACGTACCCTTTGATTTAGACATTTTTTCGCCATTTACAGTAACAAAACCATGAGCGAATACGTTAGTTGGCTTTCTAAAATTAGCGCCTTCTAACATTGCTGGCCAAAATAAGCTGTGGAAATAAATGATGTCTTTACCAATAAAGTGATAAAGCTCAGCGTCTGAACCTTCAGCCCAAAACTCATCAAAGTTGATGCCTTTTTTATCACATAGGTTTTTAAAGCTCGCCATGTAACCAATAGGTGCATCTAACCAAACGTAAAAATATTTGCCCGGTGCATTTGGAATTTCAAAACCAAAGTAAGGCGCATCACGGCTAATATCCCACTGCTGCAGGCCATCGGTAAACCATTCGTCTAGCTTGTTAGCCATTTCTTGTTGAATAGTGCCCGAGTGTAACCACTCTTTTAGCATGCCTTCAAATGCTGGCAGGTCAAAAAAGTAATGTTCAGAATCTTTAAGTACAGGCTCTGCACCTGACATTACAGAACGCGGATTAATGAGTTCGGTAGGGCTGTATGTAGCACCACACGAATCACAACTGTCGCCGTTTTGGTTTTCAGATTTACACGTTGGGCAAGTACCAGTTACAAAACGATCGGGTAAGAAAATACCTTTTTCTGGATCGAATAATTGCGAAATAGTGTGCTTTTTAATATGACCGGCATCGTTTAGGCGGTTATAAATAAGTTCGCTTAATTCTTTGTTTTCTTGGCTATGCGTACTGTGGTAGTTATCAAATTTGATATTAAAGTCAGCGAAGTCGCGTTGGCGCTCTATGCTCACTTGTTTTACCATTTCTTCAGGCGTGATCCCTTGCTTTTGCGCATTAAGCATAATTGGCGTGCCGTGGGCATCGTCTGCGCAAACATAATAAGCTTCGTGGCCCTGTAGTTTTTGAAAACGTGACCAAATATCAGTTTGAATATATTCCAATAGATGACCTAAGTGAGTAGGGCCATTTGCATAAGGTAATGCGCTGGTAATCAGGATCTTTCGCTGCGTCATAATCATTCCGAATTGAGGATAAAACGCCGTTTTTATTATACAAACGGCAATTATCATTAATTTATCTACAAGCTATCTGCTTAGAGTGCGCACAGCTTATGGATTTTTATTAATTGACTGGTGTTAATGCCCTGAATGTTACATAATTCCGTGGCACTTTTCATCAAAGAAACGCTATTTAATTGCTATGTTTGGACTGTCGAAACTATTCTCTTCTAAATCGGTGCAAAAACAACCGATTATTACTGCCTTAGCGGCATATCGTAGTGCGGCTTTTGCCGTCGGTATTGACGAAAGCTTCATTGATACTATTACTCAAAATGACGATAAATCACTACACATTAAATTAACCCTGCCATTTGCTGGGCAATCAGAAATGCCTTTAGTTGAGCAACACGTAAGTGAAAGCTTAAATGTGCCTGTAACAATTAGCGCCAAGGTTATCATTAAAGAGGCAGCTAAGTTTAAGGCGATTAAACATATTGTGCTTATTGCCTCAGGCAAAGGCGGAGTAGGTAAGTCGACTACTGCCGTTAACTTGGCGGGCGCCCTTAAAAACGAAGGCGCAAAGGTGGGTATTTTAGACGCTGATATTTATGGCCCATCTATTCCAATGCTTTTAGGCTTGGTAGGCGCAGAGCCCGTAACTAAAGATAACAAACAGCTACAGCCTTTTGATGCAAACGGCATTAAAGCGCAGTCAATTGGCTTTTTAGTCCCAAGCGATGACGCCACTGTATGGCGCGGACCAATGGCGTCAGGCGCACTTAGCCAATTGCTTAACGAGACTGATTGGGGTGAGCTTGATTACTTAATTGTGGATATGCCACCGGGCACCGGTGATATTCAACTAACAATGAGCCAAAAAGTACCAGCGAGCGGTACTGTTATTGTCACTACACCGCAAGACTTAGCCCTAGCCGATGCGCAAAAAGGCATTGCTATGTTTAATAAAGTAAACGTGCCAGTGCTGGGCTTAATTGAAAACATGAGTTATTACATTTGCAGCCACTGCGGTGAAGCTAACCACGTATTTGGTAAAGACGGTGCACAAAAACTGGCGCACAAGCACGGCGTGCCCGTACTTAGCCATATTCCGCTTGCAATAGATATACGTGAGTATTCTGAGCAAGGAAAACTTATTGCCAACGATAACGACGCGGCGATAAGCAAAACATACAGCGCAGCAGCGAGGCTTATAGCCAGCACGCTCTATTATCAACAGCATCACAATGCAATTGAAATTGTGATTACAGAAGATTAGTAAATAATGAGACTTTCAGACACACATATTAATGAATACCTAAGCGATGGTCGCATTGTTATTGAGCCTGCGCCAACAAGTGACATGATTTCAGGCGTAACTGCCGATTTGCGATTAGGTAATAAATTTAGAACTTTTAATGCGCATAATGCAGCATACGTGGATTTAAGTGGTCCAAAAGATCAGTTAAATAAAGCCATGGAATCAATCATGAGTGAAGAAATAGTGCTTGATGAAGGTGAAGCATTTTTTTTACACCCAGGTGAACTTGCACTTGCTATAACACACGAAAAAGTAACTCTGCCAGCAGATATAGTAGGGTGGTTAGATGGACGCTCATCGCTTGCGCGTTTGGGGTTAATGGTGCATGTAACCGCGCACCGAATAGACCCAGGCTGGAGCGGTAATATTGTTTTAGAGTTTTACAACTCAGGTAAATTACCACTGGCGCTTCGCCCACTGATGAAAATTGGGGCTATGAGCTTTGAAATGCTATCGGGCCCGTGTGAAAACCCATACAACATCCGTAAAGATGCAAAATATAAAGATCAAAACAGTGCAGTAGCAAGTCGTATTAGTGACGATAAGTAATCACCAAATATAGACATTACTCGTCTATTTTATGAAGCGCATAACCCAGTAGTTCAAAGTACTGGTTAAGCGCTTCATTTGCTTTATTAATATGCCCAATATTTGGGTATATTAAATTACTACTTTGTAAGCCCCCCACTAAAAAGCTATTTTTTATATTTGAATGCTGCTCAATACAGGCTTCAAAACAACGTGCTGCAAGTTCTTCTGGCATGCTCATATAATTCATATTGTGAGCCTTATCGTGTTCTATACACGTTTGTACAAAGCTATTTGCATCAATACCATCTTCATCTAAAAATACATTTTTATAAAAAGTGTTCAAAGCATTATTAAGTGGATGCGATAAATTAGGCGTGTTTGAAAGCCATAATTTTGAGGCAAAACCAAATCGCGGTTTTGCTGCAAATAAATGCTCGCTTATATGATGATCAAACGCATGAAACCATTCGTGAGCAAGTGCACCACCGCCTGCATTTTTTGCAAGAGCAAGTGTTTGAGAGGCTGCATTATAATGCGCTTGCACACCTTTTTGACCACCATGACCAAATGCAAAGTTAAGTTTGCCACGAAGACCAATAGCTTTGGGCGGTAAATGCAGTATTTGTGCAAGGTCGGCCAGTGCATCGTAAATTAAATTAGCGCTAATGTAGCGCTCTTCTTTAGTTACCCATTTACCGACGACCATTGACCTAAAGCCAAAGGTATCTCTTATATCGCTAAAGTCGACTTGGTCGTCAAAGCGATAGTCGGGGCCTTGGCGAGTAAAGCCACGTTTTAGCCTGTTAGGGTAGTTACGCATTGCAAGTTTCATATAGTAACGAATTTAATCTAAGTAACGTGCTTTTACGTGCTCGGGCATGTGTTGGGTTTGTTTTTGTATTAATTCATCAAGCACATTATAAAGTGGTGCAGGATTTAACTGCTCTATTAAAAACAAACTATGCGCTACGGCTTCAAGTGTGGATAGGCTGTCGGCCCTAGGGGCTTTACGAATAGCATAACGATTTTTAGGTAACTGTTTAAAACTGACCGTTTTGAATTGATTTAGCAATGTGGTGAGCTGCAAAATTTTGTAGGCTTTTTTCCATGTACCATCAACCACGATTAAATGGGTGATGTTTTTTATATTAGATTGCTCAGCGCTATCGTCTAAATTTACAGCATGTTCGTTAGGGTAGAGCAAAACAGTTGAGCTTACTGGCAGTGATTTAAGAATAGAAAAGTCGTCATTATTTTCGCCTTTGACTATTTGGCAATCAGTTAGGCATAAATTGAGTAGTTTAGCGGTATTTTTTGCTATTTTTTCTTCGCTTGGGTGCTGTAGAATAATAACCTTAACTTTGTTGTTTATATTTGTAATTGCGCTGCAAATACAGGTGTTAAGTGCAAAGTTACAATGATTACAAAGTGTGCGTGCCATTTAATAAACTTTTTGTTGCCAGTATGATCCTCACAATTATACATTTATAAGGTAATTAAGTTGGTTTTTTTTACGCATCAATATAAAGTAGTACTATTAAACTGTAATTTACATGGATTGTTTTAAGGGCTTAAAATATGACAGAAATAAATATTGATACATCAGCATTAGAGAGTATGGAATCGTTATTGGGTGAGCAGTTTGCTGATACACTTGATTTTTGCTGCTCGGAGTTTGAGCGTTTAGGCTCTGAAGTTTTAGCAACCATTGGAAAAGACAGAGAAGCGGCTATTCGTCATTCTCATAGCTTAAAATCTAACGCTGCGCAGTTTGGTGCTTCAAGCCTTGCTGAAGTATCTCGCGTTATTGAACAAAATTTAAACCTAGATAACTTAGCTGAAGCCATCGACGCATCTAATAGCTTAATGGCTCAAGTAACTGGCTCTCAAGCTAAGCTAAATGAATGGTTAGCATCTCGTTAATTATTGAAACTGAAACGTGAATTTATTTCAGTACTAAGTAATCAAATACACTGGCATTTTGCGCCTTTACTAGGTTAGTCTAAAGACTCACTAGTCGAGGTAAAAATGTCTGATATTAAAAAGAGTCACAAATTAGAAGGTGTATGTTATGACATTCGTGGGCCGGTTTTAGCACAAGCTAAAAAAATGGAAGACGAAGGTCAAAAAGTATTAAAATTGAATATAGGTAATCCGGCTGCTTTTGGTTTTGATATGCCAGAGGACATGCACCGCGATATTATCCGCAACTTATATTCAGCCCAAGGCTACTGTGACTCTAAAGGCCTCTATTCAGCCCGCGTGGCTATTTATCAGCATTACCAACAACGTGGATTACATAATTTAGATGTAGATAACATTTATATTGGTAATGGCGTAAGCGAACTCATTCAAATGATCACTCAAGCGCTATTAAATAATGGTGACGAAGTGCTTATTCCTGCTCCAGATTATCCACTTTGGACTGCTTCGGTCACGTTATCGGGTGGTAATCCGGTACATTATTTATGTGATGAAGAGCAAGATTGGTTTCCGGACATTGCAGATATAAAAAGTAAAATCACTTCAAAAACAAAAGCATTGGTATTAATTAACCCTAATAATCCAACCGGTGCGGTTTATAGCGACGACTTGTTAATGCAATTAATCGATATCGCACGCGAACACAAATTACTGTTATTGAGCGATGAAATTTACGAGAAGATTTTATACGATGGTATAACGCATACTTCAATCGGCTCACTTTGCGACGATGTGCCTATTATTACTTTTAATGGTTTAGCAAAAACATACCGTGCAGCGGGGCTGAGAATGGGGTGGATGGTTTTGAGCGGTCGTACCTCGGTAATGGATGATTTACGCAAAGGCCTAGAAATACTTTCATCTATGCGTTTGTGCGCAAATGTACCTGCACAATATGCAATTCAACAGGCGTTGGGTGGCGTGCAATCAATTGATAGTCTAATAAACCCGGGTGGGCGCTTATATGAGCAGCGTGATATTGCATGGCGTGGATTAAATGCTATTGAAGGCATTAGTTGTAAAAAACCTAAAGGCGCGCTCTATGCGTTTGCTAAAGTTGATACAGCACTTTTTAACGTTAAAGATGATGAAAAGATGATGTACGATTTGCTAAAAGCCGAAAAAATATTACTTGTACATGGCAGGGCGTTTAATTGGCCCGAGCCGGATCATTTTAGGTTGGTATTTTTACCAAGCAAAGATGATTTATCCGATGCGATGTTAAAAATGAAGCGCTTTTTTAAAGACTATCGCCAAGTATAGTTATTAAAAAAATAATAAAAAAACGAGCCAAATTTGGCTCGTTTTTTACTTTAGTCATGAATATATTAACAGGGCGTGTTGATCTTTGTGGATTGAAATTTGTTCAATCTAGGGGCGATTAAATCGCGACGCGAGGTTTGTAACCTAGTGGGCTAAGTAAAAACCGAGCAACAAAGAGTAAATCGCCCCTAGGCAGAACCCTTCGGGCAGCGCATGTTTGGCATTTATGCTGCGTTATCGCCTATTTATAGGGAACAACCACAGTTCATAGGCTCTGCCTTGTCTAAATACCAAACATTCTGCTGCAAATTCAACCACCAAAGTTCAGCACGTCCTAGTACGCTTTATCTACACGCACTGTGTTGTCGTTCAAGTACACTAATCTTACGTTATCGCCTTTGCTAAAACGCATTGATTGGTCCTGATCTTGAACAACCATAAACTGGTCTCCATTTTCAACTTGTATTAATAACTCTACAAAGTGATTTTGCTGATAATGACTTTGCTGCTGCCTATTATGTGCAACACTGCCGCCAATTACCGAACCTAATATTGTTGCTACTGTGCGGCCGCTACCACCACCAAACTGGTTGCCTACTACGCCACCGAGTAATGCACCGCCGAAGGTTTTCCAGCCGTTGTTTTTGTCTTGAATGATTTCTTGTTCGGTAATATTGCGTACCGATTTTACGTCACCAAATAAAACTTGCTGCACAGGGACTGCTTTATTGCGCTCGTATTTAGCAAACGTAGGTGCACTTATTGTAAGTAAAGCGCACATAATTACTGTAATTGCTTTCATAACTTGCTCCTTTTATACCAACCTGCATAAATCTTTGATCAATTTAACGAATTAAATTGCGCTATAACGTCGTTAAAAATTTTTTATTTAGAACAACTAAATACAAAAATTTTTGCCTAGTACTAGCGTAATTTTCTTAACGTTAAATAGACCCCATATATAAGCAGATTGGTATTAGCTACCAGCCAAAGGTTGATTTTTCTTTAGTTTTACGAATTTCAGTTTCGTCTGCCCATTCAACTAGGCCGCTTTCCATATCCATTAAACGCATCGTAAATTTGTAGTATACGTCTGATTTATCGGCATTTGATTTAACTATGCTCGATAAATTTCCGTATAACATATATTGCGCACCAATTTGTTTACCAAATGCAACGGCTGTTGCAGGGTTAACAAGAGCATCTTCATTTTGAAACGTTAATTGCTCACGTACTGACTCAACACGGGTCATATCTACAAAACGGAACTTACCGCTGCGTAGCATTTGTGTTGAGATTGAATCGGTGATTGATTCTGTATCAATGTGCTCGCTGGTTTTATTTTTAATACGCTCAACAAATACTACAGGGCGTTTATTAGCGGTCATTGTGCCAACAACAGGTGAGCTGAGTAATGAGTCGGTCATTTGGCTCGCTACTTTTTGTAAGTCGGTAGAACCAAAATTAATATCTGTTGTTTCTACTGCTTGTGCATCGCCATAACTTACTACGGCTTTATTAGCACAGCCACTTAATACTAAAGCGCTTAGGCCAACTAAAGCGTAAGTTGATGCTGTTTTAAATTTGTTACTGATTATCATGGTTGTTTCCTTTAATCTTTAAATTCTTGTGATTCGGTAGACACTTCTCTTACTGCTAAAGAAAAGGTAACCGCATCAGAGCTCGGTGCTAAGCCCGGTAATTGTGTTTTTGCAAAACCAAATAAGGTGAGTGCTTGCCAAGGTGAATGATTGCCTTTAATAACAAAGCCGTCTTTATCAAACCAATTAAACTGATACTGCAAATATTGTGATTTTTTATACTGGCTCGAAAGTGTCACTACTACATCGGTTAACTGGTTGGTTTGACGTGTTTTCACATCAGTAATGGCCAGCTTTTTACCAAGCTCTGGGTTATCTACACGTAATTGCTCATTAAACTGGTTTTTATTTTGTTCAACAGAAATACCCGATGTAACCGGTTTGCTGGAACATGCACTGAGCATTAAGACTGCTAATAATGGCGCTATGTATTTCATGATGGCTCCTAAAGTTGAACTACGTGGTAATTAAAGTAGTTATTAACGGAGGTTAAGTAAATTAACGTTAACCCTTGCTTACTAACGGTAAAATTTATAGGTGCTTGTGTGCCTATATGCAGAGAATGCTCACCTGTATTTAGGCTTTGCCTTGCAACACTTATTTGATTTGGAAGTGTAAGCCAGCTACGTGTATCAGCTTGCTCAGACGCCAAATTATAAATATTAGCAAGTATGTTACCTACATCACCGGCACTGCGAGCAAGTTCTGCACGCACTTTCTCTTTAGCTACTAATCTAAGTACTTGGCGAGCTACTTTTGCAGGTATTTGATCTTCTAATGTTTTTGCTGCAAGTGCTTCAATGTGTACTAATGGGCTCAGCTCTAAGCTTTGTGCATCTATGTTTATATTATTAAGGCGGCGCACATAGGCATTATCTTTATATACTGGCATTGCAAGGCTGTAAAAGCGTGCATCGCCGCGTGATGAATAAATTGGTAAGCGCAGTTTAAATTCATCTTGTTTTGGTACTAAGCCTTGTTCAAATAAAACAATTACTTCGCCTTGTGTTGCAGAAATAGTGGATGCATCACTAAAACGTTTTTTAAATTCACTTAGTTCTTGGTCAAACCCTTGTTTTTTAGCAAGGCGCATTACGTCCTGCTGTAAATAAATATTGTTAGGTTGTATAGCCAGTGCTTTTTTATAATCAATATAAGCATCGTCATACTGTTTAGCGCTTTGGTAAAGCAAAGCAGATAAATAAAATGTGTAGGCATTTTGAAAGCCATTTTTTACATCTCTGGTTACATTGCCCATGCTAGGGTAGTGCTGCTGCGCTTCCTTAACTGTTGAGTCGCCATCTGTTTTATTTTCGCTTAGTGCATCAACTTGTACTTTATTAGCACGGCGAATTTCGACCAAAGCGCCTTCTACATCATTTTTATACACGTAGTTAAGTGCTTTATAACTATGAAGCATACTCATTTCGTAAGCCGGTGGTACATAAGTAATGGCTGAGTCGTTAGTAAATAACGCATTGCTTTGTTCAAGCCCCGCACTTACTTGTATTTTGGCGGCTTCGCGTTTTTTTTGCATTTGCGTGTACACGTTCTCAAATTTACTTTGTGCCTCTTGTGGCGTATTGGCTAAGTCGTTTAAGCGAGCTTGCTCAAGTTGGTTGAGTAAGTAGCTGCTGTGCATGGTGCTATTATTGGCAATAAGGGATCGTGCTTCTTCGATGTTATTTTTCTCGATCGCATTTCTTATTGGTGTCATTTGCGTGGCATAGTCATTAAATAGGTCATTAAAGCCCATTGTGCTACACCCACTTAAAATACAACAAAAGCTTAAAATTATACTTAGGCGCACTGCGCACTCCTCTTAATTTACCTGCATACATTAACATATTATTTTTAGCTGAATATGCGAAATATTGTAAAAAATCGTAGAGTAAAACTGCCTGCTAATAAGGAAATATAAAATGACATTGGTGAACAAAGTGTGAATTTTCTTGTTGGGTAACAATATTGAAATGCTTAAGGTACTTTATTGGTCTTATTGAATACAATGATCCCTAAAGCGTAACGATAAATGAATTTTTTAAATGAAGTAATTGCTACTCATTAAGTCGTATACGAAAAATACTAAAAGGATATCTTGTGTTGTAGACACCGTATTTTGCAAATGCGGCTAAGGTTTGAGTATAAATGATCTAATTTATTAAAACTAAATACTCTCTTTGCACAGTTATACCAATCCTGTTTAAATGTGCTGCTCAGTAAGCTGTTTTATTGGCGCTTATGACAATGTTTTGAGCTTAGTAGGTTAATTAGTTAATTAATTGAAATAACGCTGTAATTTGTTTTTATTGCTAAGGAATTTTTTTGAAAGCTACGTTGTACACAATCATTGCTTTAATTGCGTTTGCTGCAAACTCTCTTTTTTGCAGAATGGCTTTAGCCGAAGGCTATATAGATGCTTGGAACTTTACAGTTATTCGCTTACTCAGTGGTGCTGCGTGTTTGGGTATTATAATGGCTATCTATACTCATAATTTAAAACGAAAAGGCACATTTAACCCCGCTATTTTAAGTGATAAAGGAAGCTGGCGAAGCAGTATAAGCCTTTTAGTTTATGCACTTTGTTTTTCGATTGCATACGTAGAGCTGGATACAGGCACCGGTGCATTGATTTTGTTTTCAGCCGTGCAACTCACTATGATTGGCTGGGGCATATATCAAAAAGAGCAGTTGAGTGTGCTTCAGTGGTGCGCGTTTATAGTAGCGCTAGGTGGGTTTGTATATCTAATGCTGCCATCTGCTGCTGTACCGTCATTATTAGGTGCATCACTTATGGCACTCAGTGGTGTGGCATGGGGTATTTACAGTATTCGCGGTAAAGTGTGCGTATCGCCACTGCGTACTACCGGGTTTAACTTTATAAGAAGCTTAGTGGCTATCCCTGTTTTATTACTTGTTGGTATGAGTTATTTAAAAAATATGAGTATTGAAGGGGTTTTGCTTGCGTGTGCCTCGGGTGCGATAGCTTCTGGAATTGGTTACAGTGTTTGGTATGTGGCTATGCCACTGCTTAAAAGTACCCAAGCTGCTGTTGTGCAGCTTTGTGTACCTGTACTAGCTGCCATTGCAGGGGTTTTGTTTTTATCAGAGCAGGTAACAATGGAATTTATTGTAGCAAGCTCATTAATATTAGGCGCTGTGCTGGTATTTATCTTAAATAAAAAGAAGGTGTGATACCACTTAAACAAGTTCTTTATGGCGGACTAACGTTCGTTACAAAGCGTGTATAAATAGCGGGTAAGTTATCAAGTATTGCCTGCTTACCCTGTAGTTCACTGTTTTTTATGCATTCAAAAAGTACTTGTTCGCTAAGCTTATTCACTAATAATTGCGATTGCTTAATATGGCTTATATGCCAAAGCTCAGGTGCGACACCACCTAAATCATGCTGGTAAGGGCGATAAAAGCCAAATTTATCTAAGTTAGTATCAAGCCAATTACTTAAAGGCGCAAACGGCCCACCTTGCAGGTATTCATCAGGTGTTAGCTGTAGTTTATAATCATCACTTACCGCAGCTTTATCAAACACGTCTAAATCGGTGCCTAAATGGTGCCTGCTTGCCCCAGGTAATGCAGAGTAGAGCATTATTGCTATGCATTTATCTACATCATTTAATTTAGTTAAATCTACAATCTCTTGCTGTTTATTGAAAACAGGTCGAATCCCTAAAAACTTATTATTCCAAATAATTGATTGACGATCAAAATCGCGAAAGCTTGATGCAATAGTAAGCTCAAATCCCGCTTTTTGTGCTGCACTTTGCAGCGCTAAAAAGTCGCTAATAATAGCGCTGTGCAAGCGATGATTTTGTATATCAGTTAAATGTGTATCACTTTGCCCTGTGATACACATTATCGATGTGGGTTGAGTAACATCCATTATGCTAAAAGTTGCTCTAATATTTGCTCGTAAATGTCGGTAAGGGCTATTAAATCATCGGTACTTACGCATTCATCTACTTTATGAATAGTGGCGTTACGTGGGCCAAGTTCAATTACTTTAGCGCCAGTTTGTGCAATAAAACGACCGTCAGATGTGCCGCCAGTGGTTTCTAAATTGGGTGTTAAGCCGGTTACTGATTTAATCGCTTTAACTGTGGCATCAACAAGCGGGCCGTGCTCGGTAATAAAAGGTAAGCCATTTACTATCCAGCTTAATTCATAATTTAAGTCATGCTTTTGTAGAATGTCATTTACACGTTGCTGTAATTGCTCATGCGTTACTTGCGTGCTAAATCTAAAGTTAAACTGTACTTCTAGTTCACCCGGGATCACATTACCCGCACCCGTGCCACCATTAATATTCGAAATTTGAAAGCTGGTGGCGGGGAAGTATTCGTTGCCGTTATCCCACACCGTTTGGCTAAGCTCAGTAAGTGCTGGCGTCGCTAAGTGAATTGGGTTTTGTGCTAAATGTGGGTAGGCAACATGACCTTGTACGCCTTTAACCGTTAGGTAAGCGGTAAGTGAGCCTCTTCGGCCATTTTTAACAACATCGCCTAATACATCTCGTGATGAGGGTTCGCCTACTAGGCACATATCTATTTTTTCACCACGGGCTTCTAGTGTATCTATTACACGTGTTGTGCCGTTTATAAACGGTCCTTCTTCGTCAGAAGTGATTAAAAAAGAAATAGAGCCTTTATGATCTGGATGTTTAGTAACAAAACGCTCTGTTGCTACTAGCATTGCGGCTAATGAGCCTTTCATATCGGCAGCACCACGCCCGTGTAATAGGCCGTCTTTTATTAATCCTGAAAACGGCGGGTGTTGCCAATTTTTTTCAGGGCCTGTTGGTACAACGTCGGTGTGACCTGCAAAACAAAAGTGCGGCGATTGTGTGCCTTTTCTAGCCCAAGTATTAAGTGTGTCGGTAAAAAATAATGATTCTATATTAAAACCAACCGCAGCAAGGCGATCGTTCATCATTTGTTGGCAGCCAGCATCTTCGGGCGTTACCGATTCACGTTGGATTAGCGCTTGGGCGAGTTGAATTACGTCATTAGTCATTATTTAAAAATCTCGTCGTATTGGGCTGCTTTAAAACCTAAATGGTAACTGCCATTGTTTACCAGTACTGGACGTTTGATCATGGCAGGTTGTTCAACCAACAATGGGATAGCACTTTCTTTAGTTAGGCTTTGTTTTTGCTCATCAGTTAATGCGCGATAAGTTGTTCCACGTTTATTAACGAGTTGTTCCCAATCGAGCTTGTCTGCAAATTCACTCACCATTTGCTCATTTACGCCATCTTTGCGGTAGTCATGAAACGTAAATTCGATGTTGTTATCAGTTAAATGTTTTTTAGCTTTTTTTATCGTATCGCAGTTGCTAATGCCGTATAGAGTGATCATAAATCTAGTTCTTCTTAATAATAGTTAATAGTGTGTCTTCACCCGCATTTACATGCGAATGCGAGTAATGAAATGTGCCAAGGTTATGGCCGTTTAGTAAAATTAAACTAGCAAGCATTGGAGTATCAAGTTCTCGTAAATCAAAATAAGCAAGGCGTTGACCTTTGCATATTTTGCTACCATTGAGTTGCGCAATATGGGTATGCGTAATTGATTGTGAATCGAAAATAGTTAAGTTAATCAAGGCTTTTAGACCATTATTAGCTTGTAGAATAAACTCAGTACCTGCATTTTTTACTTGTAATAAAGTTCCATCAAACGGTGCTAAAATTTTATGACTTGTTAGTTGCACCATAATACCAGGGCCCAGAGTGCCAAAACGAAAAAAAGGTTCTGGGTGCTCTTTCAGTTCAATTACTTTACCTGTAAATGGGCTGGTAATATTTATTGCATTAAGAGGCGTTTTATTTTGAGCTAAATAGTCAATTTTTTGAGCTTTCATAAGTTAATTTACCACCACGTTATAACCCTCTTTTTTTAAAGCGGAAATAGCATTTTCTGCAGTGTGTTTTTTTATGAGAATATAATCAGTATCGTAGGTTGAGATTGAAAAGATAGAAATTTTAGCGTGCGCTAATACCCCTGAAATATTAGCCATAATTCCGGTTAACGAAAAGCCAAGTGGACCTACAACCTCTAAAGCTTGCCAGTCGGGTTCGGTATCCAGGCTTTTTACTTCAAAATCGCTTGGGCATACAATTGAAAGTTCATCATGGGTTTTAGAAATAAAAAACAAAGATTGCTTTAAAAGTGCCGCAGGTATGTCGGCATCTACATCTAAACTGTGTATAGATAAAATGGTGCTGTGTAATTGTAATGTTTGTTTTGACATTAAAAGCCTGCGAACAGCAATATTGATAGCTTTATAGTATAGATTATTGGCTTTAAATTAAAGGTGTAACAACGACTAACTCAGCAGTAAATAAGTAGATAAAAGAAGGGGGTAAAAACTTACCCACAATTTCTGTGGATAAGTATGGGGGTTGCAGGGTATAAATAACCTAACTAGTTAATTATTAAATAAATAATAGCTAGGCTATAAAAAGCACACGTTACGTTTAATGAGTAATTAGCGCTTCTGCTTGAGCTGCTTGAATGGCAGTTAAGGCGATTGTATACACAATATCATCAACTAATGCACCACGGCTTAAATCGTTCACAGGTTTACGCATACCTTGCAGCATAGGGCCAATACTTATCAAGTCGGCACTACGTTGTACTGCTTTATACGTGGTATTACCCGTATTTAAATCTGGGAATATAAATACGGTCGCTTTACCGGCTACAGGGCTGTTAGGTGCTTTTTTAAGTGCTACGTTTTCCATTATAGCGGCATCGTATTGTAGTGGGCCGTCGATAATTAAATCAGGACGTTTTTGTTTTGCTATTTTTGTGGCTTCACGTACTTTTTCAACATCGGCACCTGTACCAGAAGTGCCCGTGCTGTAGCTGATCATGGCAACACGTGGCTCTATGCCAAATGCAGCTGCAGAGTCGGCAGATTGAATCGCTATGTCTGCAAGTTGTTCAGCATTAGGGTCTGGGTTAATCGCACAATCACCGTAAACTAACACTTGGTCAGGCAGTAGCATAAAAAATACAGATGATACTAGTGATGACCCTGGTGCTGTTTTAATCAATTGCAGTGGTGGGCGAATTGTATTTGCCGTAGTGTTTACCGCGCCCGATACTAAACCGTCTACTTTACCTTGCTCAAGCATCATTGTACCCAGTACAACGTTATCTTGTAGTTGCTCTTGTGCTACTACGGCAGTTAGGCCTTTGCTTTTACGAATTTCGACCATAGGCGCAATATAATCATTTATAATGCTTTGAGGCTCGATAATACTTACATGTTCGTTTAGCTCAATACCTTGCTGCTGCGCAATACGCATTATTTCTTCGCGATCGCCTAGTAATATAGTTTTAGCAATTCCGCGTTGACCACAAATAGCAGCCGCTTTAATTGTACGAGGTTCATTGCCTTCTGGCAGAACCACGGTTTTACCTGCTTTACGCGCTTTAGTGGTAAGTAAGTAACGAAATGCGGGTGGTGATAACTTACGAGTTTTACCTACACTTTTAGCTAGAGTATCTAGCCAGCTTGAATTGATATGCTCTGCGTTGTGATCTTTCACTTTTTCAATACGTTGGTCATCATCATTTGGTACTTCCATATTAAAGTTATGCAGTAGTAATGATGTACGCCATGTGTCTGCATCGGTTGCGAGTATTGGTAAACCGGTTTGCATGGCTTGCTCACACAAGGCCATAATACGTGGCTCTGGCTCAAAGCCACCGGTGAGTAATATAGCGCCAAGTTTAGTGCCGTTCATAGCAGATAAGCACGCAGCAACAAGTATGTCAGAGCGATCGCCCGGTGTTACTAATAAAGCGCCTGGCGTAAAATAATTTAAAATATTTGAAACCGTACGAGCACAAAAAGTAATACGGCGCAGACGACGATGAAGCATATCGCCTTCGTTAATAATCGTGGCTTTTAAGTATGCGCTTAAGTCTTTTACGCGCGGCGCTACTAAGTCAAAATCCCACGGGATTGCACCAAGTAACATAAACGGATTTTTTTTAAAAATAGGTAGGGATGCTAAACGATTTAACTCGTTCTCAAGCTCTTCAGGTTTATAGGCATCGACTAAATCGGCGCGTGCACGACCTTCTTCATCAAGTGGCGCATTTACTTTATTAAAAATACAGCCCAGTACGCGAGGGTGATCGATACCACCATAGTTACCTGCTGCGATTTCAAGGCGGTCTTCTATTTGAGTAATGGTGTAATTACCAGGGGTAAGTACAAATACAATTTCGGCGCCGAGTGTTTGCGCAATTTCGCGGTTTACACGCCCAGCATAAGGTTGGCGACGAGTAGGTACCATACCTTCAATAATAGCGACTTCGTCGTCGTTTATTTTACTTTCAAAGCGTTCAACAATTTCCTCTAGTAGGTCATCACCTTTACCGTCGCCAATCATTTGCTCAGCATAATCAAGTGCAAAAGGCATTGGTGGGTTAATAGGTGAGCCTTGAGTAACTATTTGCGTTGATTTTTCAGGGCCTGTTTCACCAGAACGTGGCTGAGCTATTGGTTTGAAAAAGTTAACTTTAACTGTTTTTTGTTCAAGTGCACGCACTAAACCAACTGATACCGACGTTAAACCCACACCGGTAGAAACAGGAATTAACATAATACGACGTGCCATATTAAAGCTCCTTTACAATATTTGCAGCATCAAGGGCAATAACCCATTCTTCATTAGTTGGCATTACAACTGCTTTGATGTGTGAATTTTTACAGCTAATAACGCCTTCTTGACCAAAGCGCGCATTAAGGTTGGCTTGCGGATTACAATTAATGCCTAAAAAGGCAAGTTGTGTAATTACTTTTTCACGAATAATATCTGAGTTTTCACCAATACCACCAGTAAAAATCACAGCATCAAGGCGCTGTAATGGCACCATATACGCTGCAATTTGTTTTGAAAGTCGGTAGCAAAACATCTCAATTGCGAGTATCGCTTTTTTATTACCGACCATAGCGGCTTCTTCAATGGTACGGCAATCGTTAGAAAGCTCGCTAATACCTAGTAAGCCACTTTTTTGATTTAGTAGGTTATCTATTTGCTGGGCTGTGTAATCAAGTTGAGTGGTTAAAAAGTTAAATAAACCAGGGTCAATATCGCCGCTACGTGTGCCCATTATCAGCCCCTCTAGAGGCGTTAGTCCCATGCTGGTATCAACACTCTTACCATTTTTAATAGCGCATACAGAACAACCGTTACCTAAGTGGGCACTAATAAAATTGCTTTGCTCGATAGGTTGCTTTAGCAGCTTTGCTGTTTGCCCTGCAACATAAAAATGACTTGTGCCGTGAAAACCATAACGCCTAACACCAAACTCGGTGTACAACTTATATGGAAGAGCGTAAAGAAAGGCAACTTCATTCATAGTTTGGTGAAATGCAGTATCAAACACCGCGACTTGTGGCAAACCTTCAAACGATGCCTGCGCCGATGATATACCTAGTAAATTAGCGTGCCCATGAAGCGGCGCAAGCGTTGCAGACTGTGTAATGCCTGCAATTACTTTTTCGTCAATCAATACGGATTGCGTAAAGTGCTCGCCGCCATGTACAACACGATGGCCCACTGCGATAAGTTGCTCGTCTAAGTTGTGATCTTTTATTAAGCTTACAAGCGTATTTATAGCCTCAGCATGTGCTTGATTAGCCGCTAAGTCGATAACTGTTTTAGTACCATTAAATTTGTATTTAATAGAGGGTGTTTTAGCGCCTAAGCGTTCAGCAAGGCCTGAAATAATTTCGTGACCATCGTTTGCATCAATAATGGCAAACTTTAAGCTAGAGCTACCACAATTTAAAACTAAAACGTGTTGTGATTCAGGAGGGGTTGTTGGCATAGATTCAATTTCCATAAACAAATTTAGTAAGTAAACGTTAATACGTAATCGTTACACTTACGGTATTAAATAAAGCTAAAACAATTGAATGTTCAATTGCAAAGTGGTTAACGCAATGTTAATTACTTTACCTTAATTAAGATGTTTAAGTTAGGATTGTTCGTCATTAAAAGGTAAATTTAAGCTGTCTTACTGAGAAAGTGTAACTCTTTCATTTTGTGTTACACTTTGCGTATAGCTCGTTTTTCCATTGTATTTAAAAGCAGTATCTGTGAGGAGTCATGATGCAAAAAAGTGTGATGTCACAACTACAAACTGGCCGTTTGTATGGTAAAAAATGGCCAATGCGCAAAGAGCTTGCGCCCTTATTTTTAGAGTTTAGAGTAATTAGAGCGACTGAGCTTGCCATTACAGTAATGCCAATATTAGCCATGCTAACATTGTTTTTTCAGCTAAATTACTTGGGTTCTGATTTTTTACCGCAAGCCATTGCAAGTGCATTATTTTTTATATCGCTACCATTACAAGGTTTATTTTGGTTGGGTAAGCGAGCGCAAACGCCTTTAGAGCCTGCGATGCAAAAATGGTATAACGAGCTGTACACTAAAATGGCAGCTAATGGATATCAAACGCAGTTAAGTGAAAACAAGCCCCGTTATATGGAGCTTGCCAATTTACTTAAAGATATGTTTGATAAAATGGACAGGGCGTTTACTAAAGAGCAGTTTTAGAGAGTTACATCATTATCTATTTTGGTAAACTGAGTAATATAAAACGATAAGGTGACAGTGTGTTCACCTTTTTCTTCGAGTGCTGTCCAGTGCTCGGGTCTAAATTTCCATGCAAATGGCGTCATCATTATTAAGTTTTTAATATCAGTAAAGCTAAGCGCTACATGCTCTGTTAAAAGGATCTGCTCTGATTTTTGAAATCCTTTTGGAGTGGCTATTTCAGTATGTTCGTTTACTTCTGAATATATATAAGATTTTAGCTCTTTTAAATGACAAGGTCCTGGGCTTGCAACCACTAATGTTGCGTTTTGATTTGCTAGGCGTTCAAGCTCTTGCTCAAACAAAGGTGCAAATACACTTACAAGTACATCAGCAAATTGGCTTTTAAAGGGCGCTTGGCTGATTGATGCCACACTAAATTGGCAATTAGGGTAGCGCTTAGCTGCATATTTAACCGCTGATTTTGAAATATCGACGCCGAATACAACAGCATTTGTTTTATTCGCGATTGCTTGGGTATAAAACCCTTCACCGCATCCTAAATCAATAATAGTTTTTGCACTTATATTACTGATTATATCACTAAGGCTTTGCTGTAAAAAACGATAATACCCACGCTCTAAAAATGCACGTCTGGCTTGTACCATTTCAAGTGAATCACCCGGTTGTTTTGAATTTTTCTGTTGCACAGGCAGTAAATTAACATAGCCTTCTTTAGCAAAATCAAAGCTGTGGTTGTTAGCACAACGAAGTGTTGAATCAGTTTTCAAAAGTGCTAGGTTACACAGCGGGCATTGATATTCAAGACTCATGAGCCTAGGTAGTCCTTATCGTAAAAAGTTTTTACCCAATGCGGGCGATAGGTGATCATAATTGTTATAGCCATGCCGTTGAGCATTGCTTCAGGAAACCAAATTATGGCACTTAAATAAACGTAGTTATCTGCAAGTTCTTGCCAATTGTATTGCCCTATAGCTAAGTAAAATAAAGCACCTAGGCTTATTTTTATACAGGCTATAAATCCTGCGGTTATAAACGCACAAACAAATATATAAACAAAAAAATGACGAGGTAAATATTGGTAACTAATTATAAAGCCAAGATAGCTCAATAAAATAGGAATAAACGCACCAATAAGCAGTTGTACTGGTAACAGCTCAAGTTCAATTTGACCAAAGGCAGCGAGTAGGGCTGTGGCAAGTAGGCTACTTAAAATAGTCAATCGCCAGCCTAAAATTAATGTAGCAGCCGTAACACCTAGTATGTGTAAATCAAGGCCAGTTAAAATGCCAGCCTTTATTCGCCAAAGCACTGCAAACACTAACGCACACGCAAGTACGCTAGTTTGACGGACGGGCGTACTAAGCAATGTTTTATATGTTTTTTTATCAAAGCTTAATAGAGCAATAATAATTACAAGAGCCCAAAGTAGCCCCTGTATTGTTAGGCTTAGCATAATAATTACTTAAATGTTGACCATATAGGGGCATGATCTGACGGTTTTTCAATACCGCGAAGTTCGTAATCAATACCTGTATCTATGCAGCGTGCTGCAAGCTCATTGGTTGCAAGCACTACATCTATACGAAGTCCTCGATTATCTACAAACCCTTTAGAGCGATAGTCAAACCACGAGTATTGATCGTCTGTTTCGGGGTTTTGCTCTCTAAAGGTGTCTTTAAAACCCCAATTAAGTAATGTTGCAAGCCATTCACGCTCTACCGGTTGAAAAGAACATTTACCCGTTTTTAACCAACGTTTAGCATTTACGTCGCCAATACCAATATCTAAATCGGTGGGTGATATGTTGATATCCCCCATGACAATTACATCTTGATCGGGTGTGTGATTGGTTTCAAGGTGTGTCATTAAATCTTTATAAAATTGACGTTTATAAGGGAATTTAGTTTCGTGATTAATATTATCACCTTGTGGGAAATAGCCATTCATGACAGTAAGGTCGCGACCGTTTTCTTGTTCAACAGTGACGCTTATCATGCGTTTTTGCGATTCATCTGTATCGGTGGCAAAACCTTTTAAGACCGATTTAGGCTCTTTTTTGCATAACATAGCTACGCCATAATGCGCTTTTTGACCATGAAAGTAGACGTGATATCCCATTTTTTGTACATCTTCTAATGGGAATGCTTCGTCGTGAACTTTAATCTCTTGCAAGCCAATAACGTCTGGTTGATGTTTGTCGATAATTGCTTGTAATTGGTGAAGACGAGCACGCAGACCATTGATATTGAAAGAAATCACTTTCATAAAATTTACCTTAAAATTGGTTCTATTTAATAGCTTAAATTGTATCAGTAAATACGCGTACATAACATGACTGAATTGAGATAATAGCTGCGCAAATGTTGATCAAATGATGGATAAAGTTTAAACATTGTGAATACAATATTAATTATTTAAATAAATAAAAAATTCAATTGAACTTAACTTTATTGAATATATAATGCGCGAAATTCACTTGTTTAGCTCGTTCAAATAGGATCTCTCATGAAAATTCAACTACTTTTAGCCACTGCTTTACTAGCATCTGCAACTGCGTCAGCTCAAAGCAATACTTACTTTAGCCAAGATAACAAAATTGAGTCTAAGTTATGTGTACTAAGTGCAAACGAAGGCTTTAGCGTTGCTCGTAAAGAAGCTGCCCAGCACGGTGTTTACCTATCTCGTTTTTCTAAAAGCATTTTATGTAATGGTGAAGATATTCGTGATATTGCTAAAAAAACGACATTAAGCAACGCATCAGTTGAGAAAGTAGAAGTATTTGCAAAAGACGCTCAACAAGAAACTCAATTATGTATGACGGCTTTAAAACAAGGTTTAGCACCTGTTCGTCAAAAAATTGGTAACCTAAACTCATTAAAATGTAATGGTCAAAACGTTACTGAGTTTGTTAAACGCTACCAAAACGCAGCAATCTAATTGTTAGCTTAACTATATAAGTAAAATTGAAATGCCTGGTTTTTACCGGGTATTTTTTTGCAAAAATTACAAGGTTGTTTGCAAAGCTTGCAAGCTTAACTTATTGAAACTGTTTAATAAATATACCGGCTGAGATTAAGTTATTGATTATTATAAGTTAACTATTATTGGCATTGGATTTGTATTAGTTAAAGTGACATTTAATTAATTACGAAGGATACGTCTTATGAAAAAGTTAACATTAGCAGCCACTATTTTAGCATCATTAAGCCTAGCGGCTTGTTCATCTAATCAAGGTCTTGAAAGAATAGACAGTGACTTTGCAAGTTTAGATAATGATAGCGATGGCTATATCTCAAAAGTTGAAGCTGATGACGATAGCATTTGGGGCCATTTTTCAAATATTGATACCAATATGGATAACGAAATTAGCCGCAAAGAATTTAACACTTATATGAAGTTAAACAATGGTAAAGTAGCCACTGATTCTGAAGTAAGTGAGTCGGCATTTAAAGCTGAAATTGCTAAATTCGATAAAATTGAAAGCAGTTTTTCAAGCTTAGATAACGACAGCAATGGCTATATCTCGGTAGTTGAAGGTAACGATGATGATATTTCAAATCATTTTGGTTACATGGATAAAAACCAAGATAAGCGCATCAGTAAAAGCGAGTTTATGGGTTACATTAAAAAATACGGTAACGCAGTAGCTGAAGATGATGCATTAGAAGCTTTTAAAAGTAACTAATAGTTACCATTTTAGTAAGTAAGATTAAAGCCAGTGCTAGTCACTGGCTTTTTTGTGTTTTAAATTTAGTTATTTGATAGATATATTTTCCTAGTTTGGTGTTGTTCTGTCATAATAGATGGCTGTGTATTTTTATTTGTTAAGAGTGTGTATGGCGGGTCGGCGAATTAGTGATGAACAACTAGTTGAGATCATTGAAGCAGCTATTTTTGTTGCAGATAAGCCTGTTAGTAAACGCCACCTTAAAGACATCGTATTAATAGATTTAGCTATTTCTATGACGCGAATAAATGACGCAATAGATACAATACAAGAACATTTTCAAACTCGTGGTATTCGCTTAGTTGAAGTTGGTAGTGGGTATCGGTTTCAGGCATGCAGTAGTTTAAGCCCTTGGTTAAATAACTTGTGGCAAGAACGCGCACCAAAATACTCGCGTGCTTTACTGGAAACATTATCACTTATTGCATACAGGCAGCCCATTACACGCGGCGAAATTGAGCAAGTAAGAGGTGTTACTACGGGTTCGAATATTATTAAAACCTTACTCGAAAGAGAGTGGGTTAAAGTGGTAGGGCATAAAGAGGTTCCGGGAAAGCCGGCTTTATATGCAACTACTAAGCAATTTTTAGATTATTTTTCGTTAACTGGACTTGAAAATTTACCTGCGTTGCCAACAGAGCAGCAAAGTAAAATTAACCAGTTATTGAGCGATCCTTCTGTGAGAGAACCATCCGAATGAGTATTATACAAGGTGAAAAGTTACAAAAAGTCTTAGCCCGTGCAGGCGTAGGCTCACGCCGTGAAATGGAAAAATACATTGACGCAAACCGCGTTAGTGTAAACGGTAAAGTGGCAAAGTTAGGTGACCGTGTTGAAGAAACCGATTTGATTCGTGTTGACGGACACAGTGTAAAAATCGAAGAAAAAGCAGACCGAATCTGTCGTGTGATTATGTATAACAAACCAGAAGGTGAGTTAAGCACACGTAAAGATCCTGAAGGGCGTCGTACTGTATTTGACCGACTTCCTCGTATTGATGGCGATCGCTGGATTGCGGTTGGTCGACTAGACGTTAATACATCGGGTTTAATGCTTTTTACAAACGATGGTGAACTGGCAAACCGTTTAATGCACCCAAGCTATGAAGTAGAGCGTGAATACTCTGCACGTGTATTTGGTGAAGTAACCAACGAGACGGTTAAAAACTTACTACGTGGTGTTGAGCTTGAAGATGGTCCAGCCAAATTCACGACTGTAACCCCTATGGGTGGCGAAGGCGTTAACCGTTGGTTTAACGTAACGTTAAATGAAGGGCGTAACCGTGAAGTTCGTCGTTTATGGCAGTCTCAAGATGCGGAAGTATCTCGTCTTATTCGTATTCGTTACGGGAAATTAGAGCTTGATAAGCGCGTGCCACAAGGTGGTTGGATGGAGTATGATTTAGAAACAGTAAACTACTTGCGTAAAACCGTTAAATTAGGCCGCGAAACACAAACTAAGCTTTCTGTTATGCCTGAAAAACGCAAAGATAAACGCGCTAAAATCAATCAAATTCGTAAAGCAGTTAAAAAACACAATCAGCGTGTTAAGCCGACTAAACGTAAATAATCAATTAGTTATTTATTGAACACAAAAAAGCCGCTAATT